>JAYTNK010000362.1:0-5556 GCA_043748375.1 Cytophagales bacterium | reverse complement strand
TTTTTGCCTCGCCTACGAAATATTTTAATTGCATAGGCAAGCTCGTATTCAAACCACCTAATACGCCCGCATTACTTGGTCCCGTACCATCTACTGCTCTTGTTGTACAACCTGTATCATTGCAACCTCCTATTCCTACATTTGAAGTAGTTGTTGTATTGAGCGTAGGCGTAGCTATAGAGTATATCACCAATCCCTGCCCTCCTCCTCCTCCACCGCCATGTGTACTCGAATTGACACTGCCACCACTGCCACCATTAGCAGCAACTGTCATAGGGAAAGTAGCCAATATGTTCCATGTATCTACTTGAAGTACAATGCTACCACCTGCGCCGCCACCACCTTGCCCATCGTTGCCACCACTTAATGCAGTATTACCGTTAGCCGAGATAGTGGCACTGCCTGTTCCTGTAGTGCGTATATGACGAGCTTTGATAAGGACAATGCCACCACCGTTCCCTCCATTTGAGCCTATGCTATTGTTTTGTTGGGCACCGCCGCCGCCTCCGCCCATGAATATACGTGCGCCTGAAATATAACTTTCCAAATTAAGCCCGCCCAAACCACCTCCTGAGGGTGAACAGCCTGTAGATGTTCCATTCCAACCAGGTCCGCCCACGCCACCTGCCCGAAAATTTCCACCTCCACCTCCACCAGCATTATGAAAATTACCACCACCACCACCATTTAAAATTTTGCCTTTGGCATAGTTATAATTGATGTTAGTCGATTTATAAATGCTTTCTCCCTTTTCTCCATTATTCGTGTGGTTTGCAGTAGCTATAAAATAGCTGCCATTGCAATCCAAACCCGAATCAAGCGACCTAATGCCTCCTCTAAAACCCGCCCCATTCGCCGTAACATTGTGCGCTAAGGTAAGCATATTTTCTACTTCAAAAGCGACTACACCACCTGTCGTACCGTTCCAATCTTTTGCCTGTATATTGGCAAGAGTAGTGTAGTTAATTCCTAATTTGGGAAAAGTAATTACCTGAACGGTACTATTTGCATCAAACGTATAGGTGTATCGTAGGTTTGCCACAAGCGTAATAGTGGTAGGCAAGCCTGCTCCTTCCGTATGTGAAAGTATTTGGCAAATCTCATAACGCCCTACTGAACCAATACTTCCTGCATTGCCAAAAGTCGTTGTATTGGTAATATCACCTATCACATTACCCTGCATTTGCATCAAGATAAGGCTGTTTCCGTCTTCAAAAGTAGATAAAACGCCATTTGCCTCATCAACACTTGCAACAGTAAGTGTTCTCGTGGCAATATTTGTAACACTTGCATAGCCATTGATTATTTGCGCTTGGGCAGGTAGAGCAAACATGAAACACAATACCATGCGAATATATATTTTCATTGTAGTAAAATAAGTTAAAACTGCTTTGCCTCTATAAGTGCAAAAAAAGAACCATTTTTAAAATAGCCACCTTAAAATAATAATTTATTAAAAAACTATAGCATCTACACACATGAAACAAGCAGAATACTATCTTATAATTAAAATCATAGGTTTGATTAATATAACTTGCAATTTTAAGTGTAAATAGGCTATATTATTAAGCAAACTTGCCTACCAATATATAATAATATCTATATAAATTTACAACAACACTTTATTATTTTAATTCAATTATTTATAAATATAAGCAAATACCTAAAAAATATAGCTTAAACTATATTGTATTAAGCCATATTTCATTAGTACTAAGCTATATTTTATTGGTACTAAGGCATATTTTATTGGTACTAAGCTATATTTTATTAGTACTAAACTATATTTTATTGGTACTAAGCTATATTTTATTGGTACTAAGCTATATTTTATTGGTACTAATAAGTAAAATTTAAATATCGGTAGGCAAGTTTATAACTTGCCTGCCAAAATGTGAGCCATATTCGGGCTTTGTCTTTGAGTGCATTGAGGTGGTGATTGACTTCTATTTTCCTGTAGCCTTTAGATTGATGACACAACCCACGCAAGGGAAAGGGTGATAAGCGAGCATTTTATCAAAAACATTCTTGGGAAACAGGAAGGAAGGAAAAACCCAATCCCTTGTTTAAACACTACTTTTGCCATAAAAAAACAGCGATTCTATAACAGCATAAAGATACAAAAAAAGCAAGGTCTTTATTTCACACACATTCCGCTAGTGCGCTTTTCAATATCAATAACAGATAGTTTTTGCGCTTGGTTGTTGATGCTCAAAAAAAAGGGGGTAAAGTGTAGCTGTAGAATAAAATTACGCCTAATTTTTCGAAACACTAACCAACGGCAGAATACATTCCCAAAATGTACTTCTTCTCATTTTGATTATAGGAAAATAAATGATAAATTTGCAAAAAAAAATATCATGAAAAAATTACTTGCCGTTACTATTTGTTTTTACCTTTGTTTGAGCTTAGTAATAGCCCAAGATAACGCTATTCTTGCCAAAGATGCACGCGACCATGTAGGCAAAACCGTTTGGGTTACCTGCGAAGTAAAAGGCTGTCGCGAAGCACGCGAGGCAGGCAAGCCGAACTTTATTAATGTAGGCGAGCCTTATCCCAACCATATTTTTACAATAGTTGTCATAGGCGACTTTAAAGCCAAATACGGCATCGACCTTGCTTCTCTCAAAGGGAAAACAGTGCTTGTACAAGGTAAAGTAGAAATATTTAAAGATATTCCGCAAATTAAAAACCCTGAAAAAATTATACTCAAATAATTTTTTCAAATATTTAGAACAGCCATTAGGAACAAGTGAAAAATAAGATGGTCAGAATTTTGTGCGATATTTTGTGTTTAGACGAGGTGCAATAGAAGCGCGAAGCGGTGTTTCGTAATGAGATTGCAACGAAGTATAAGCGCAAAAGATGAGCAAAATGTCCAAGTTATTTTTCACTCGTTCCTTAGTCATATTTTATAAATAAACTGACCAACGGCTGTTCTAAATACACTGCCTGCAAAAGCACTATGCAAACCATAACATTGCACCAAAAAAACTGTTCAAACAAAGTGCTGACAACAAATTGAGGCGCATAGCATACTGAAAATTCGCTTTTTGTGGGTTCTGCCATACTTGCCAAGCCCAAATATTGAAAAATAACAAAACAGGACTAAGTGCCAAAGGATAGGCGACAGCCCACTTCGCACCAAAAAAAGTATGTAAAAAATAAATATAACCAGCCGTAACAAAGGCGAATACAATGCCCGTAAATACGAACGTCCCGCGAATTCCGAGCAAAATACTCAGCGTTTTATCGCCTCGCCTGCCATCTTCGTTGTGTTGATACACTTGCGTCATAGGGTATGAACCCATGAGCATGAGGCTACTCAAAATACCACCCCAAAATACAGCGGTAGGTAAGGCAGGCAAGTCCGCCCAATTTATAGCGCAAAAACCCTGATAGGTAAGCCAAACAGTGAAAAACCCTTGAAAAAAACCAACCGTGAGCCAACTTGTAAAAGGCATTTTTTTCAAGCGGATTTTGTCATGGCTATACGCTTTCGAGGCAAGCCCATACACGAATATACCCAAGCCAAGCCAAACATTCAACCATAACGCCCATAAAGTAGCCACAAAATCTAAACCCAATGAAACATACAATAAAAGGTCATTAACAGGCGGGGGGGTTTCCAACCCTCCAATACTCTCCTCATCGCGGTCATAATACGAATTAAAGCCGTTGCTGGCAGGGTAGGCAAGAAAATGCAAAATAATGCCCACACAAACCCCCTGAAAAATAGAAATAGGCGAAGCCAAAACACTTCCCCATAAATATACAGGCAAAAGTAAAAATGAAAATGGAAAACGCAAATGCCGCAAAGAAGTTATCGATTTTTCAACAAGCATATAATATAGGTGTAAATCTTTGCAAAGCTACTCTTTAAAATACCAAATATTGCCAATAGATAAACACTTTTTTTTGAAATACTACCCAATATAATAATAATTGCACTAAATTGCACCTTGATTTTTGCTCACGCAAAAAGAGAGTTTATTAGCCTAACCAACATATTAAAAATTATTTATTGTTTATTTTTAACCTTTTATGAGCGACAATCATCAGTCCAATCATAAGCTAACCACTGCAGGACTGCTTATAACATTAGGAATCATTTATGGGGATATTGGTACGTCCCCGCTTTATGTAATGAAAGCAATAGTAGGCGAGTTGCCTATCAATAGTGCTTTTGTACTTGGAGGAATCTCCTGCGTATTTTGGACGCTTACACTCCAAACCACCCTCAAATACGTCATGCTTACCCTTCAAGCAGACAATAGAGGCGAGGGCGGGATATTTTCACTTTATACGCTTGTGCGCAAAAAAGGCAAGTGGTTGGTTGTACCCGCTATGATAGGCGGTGCGGCACTACTGGCTGATGGTATTATTACACCACCCATTTCAGTCGCTTCAGCTATCGAGGGCTTGCTTATTATTTACCCCAATATACACGCATATATTGTACCTATAGTGTTGGTTATCATTACGTTACTATTTTTGTTTCAGCGTTTTGGTACGGCAGCGGTAGGCAAGTTGTTTGGGCCTATTATGCTGGTGTGGTTTTCCATGTTGGCGATATTGGGCATTTCGCAAATCATGATACACCCTGAAGTATTGTGGGCGTTGAGTCCGCACCATGCAGTAAACTTGCTTTTGAACTCGCCTGCTGGCTTTTGGATATTAGGTTCTGTATTTTTATGTACGACAGGGGCAGAAGCGTTGTATTCTGATTTAGGACACTGCGGGCGCGACAATATTCGAACCAGCTGGGTATTTGTAAAAACATGCCTTATTCTCAATTATATGGGGCAGGGTGCGTGGCTGATAGCGCATCATGGTGAAAAATTAGGCACTAAAAACCCTTTTTACACCGTGATGCCTGAATGGTTTTTGCTTACAGGTATTGCGATAGCGACTATGGCAGCCATTATAGCCAGCCAAGCCTTGATTACAGGCTCGTTTACGCTTATTAGTGAGGCTATTCGCTTGAATTTATGGCCTAAAGTGGTGTTGAATTATCCCAGCAATGTGAAGGGACAATTATATGTACCAAGTGCAAATTTGTTGCTTTGGATGGGTTGTATGGTCATTGTGTTGTACTTCAAGGAGGCAAAACACATGGAAGCGGCGTATGGACTTTCCATCACGATAACCATGATTATGACCACCCTCTTGATGTTGTATTATTTGCGCCTTCGCAATTTCTCTACAGGGGTCATTGCTTTGTTCATGGTGAGTTATTTAGTCATAGAAGTTTCTTTTCTAGTGGCAAACTTAGTAAAGTTTATGGAAGGTGGCTTTATTACGATTATTGTTGGATTGATGATTATATCGGTTATGTTTATTATTACACAAGCGGATAAAATCAAAAATCGTCTTAAGCGTTTTGATAAACTGCCCTCTCATATTTATCGTCTTATAGCCCTTAGCAACGATGAAGACGTGCCTCAATTTGCCACCAATCTTGTTTATTTAACAGCTGCAAGAGGCGAAGATGACATAGAAACGAATATTATTCACTCTATTTTTAATCGCCACCCAAAAAAGGCACAAGTATAT
>JAYTNK010000361.1:0-7489 GCA_043748375.1 Cytophagales bacterium | reverse complement strand
TGTTTGTTGAGTTATGAGCAGACGGAACGCTTAGTTGAAAGCCGCATGGGGAATGACAAACTCAGCGACCAAAGGGTTTTCCATATCGTTTCGGAGTATGCCGAAGCTATAAAACTGGAACAAGAGATTCAGATAAAATCCTGTGAATCAATAGCTTATAATTGCGAAGCTGAGGCGGTGGACATCTATGATAGTGAAAGTAAAGAAGTAATATTTCTCTCCGACGGGGTCTGTGTGAGTGAGCAAAAGCACATCCGAGATGGCGTAAAAAAAGTAGGAAAGAAACGCACCACGACCGATGTAATGATGCTACAGACCAGCCTAAGCGATAAAAAAGCGTATAAAACAATCGTTGCTGCGGCAGGGATTGATGCTGTAAAATTAGTGCAATCAGAACTTTTAGTAGCCTACGGCAAAGAGGTTAAGCTTTTGCCCATTGTGGCGATAAGTGACGGCGCACGGAGTATCAAGAACGAAAATCGGGAAATATTCGGCAACAAGGTAGTGCATATTTTAGACTGGTATCATCTGCAAGCAAAAGTCCATCAATTGATGTCCCAAATAGCCACAAGCAAAGCCTTAAAAGAAGAATGTAGTGCTTTGATTATGAACTACTTATGGTCTGGGAAAGTAATTCAAGCTGTACTTGTTTTAAGATTTATGTTCGCTAAAAATGAAGCGAAACGGGCTGAATTGGTGGGCTACCTAGAAAAAAATGAAACCCATATCATTGATTATGAGAAACGAAAGGCAGCAGGTAAAATAATAGGGAGCGGGCGAACTGAAAAACAAAATGATGTCCTTGTATCTAAACGCCAAAAACGAAAAGCAATGGCTTGGTCGCCACAAGGCTCACGAAATTTGGCGATAGTAACCGCCTATTACCGAAATGCTGCTTGATACTTTTGCACCATTTATTTACAGTAAGAAAAATTATGTATCAAATTAACCAAAAAAACCAAATCAATCTGAAAGAGATTGCCCATAAAATTGAGCTTCAATATGGCGAGCATATTTTCAATATCCTTACATCGGGCAAAGAACAACGCGCTAAAGAATTTTGCTGTAGGAATGGCAAACTTACACGCTTGTTTGATGACTCTAAAAACTCAAGTGAAATTTATTATGCAAAAGCTACAGGCAATGATAAACCTATCATTAAGGATTATCGAACAGGCAAATCTTATTTTGCTATAAACGCCTATACGGAAGCCAATAACTTATCATGGCGCGAAGCTGTCATATCGTTGGGCAAAGATTTTGGTTTAATCCCAAGCGATTATGAGCCTGCCATTTGCTACAAAAACAGCTACATTCCGAAAGTAGTCATCACTGAAAAAGAACAAATAGAAGGTTGTTTTATCATAAAAGATTTACAGTTTTGCGCGTTTGAAGGGGCTTATTTAGACTTTTGGGCAAAGTATGGTATTGGTATTCATTTATTGCAATCGTGCCATATACAGCCTATCAAATCTTATGATTTACTTAATACAGAAACAGGCACAATACAACATAAAAATACTGAAACTGCCTATATTTTTGAAGTGGCTAAAGGTGTTTACAAAGTATATCAGCCGTTTGAAAAAGACAAAAAAAACAAGTGGAGATGGTACACGCAAAAGGGTTGCCTAAAACCTAATGAAGTGCTTTTTTGCGAAAACTTATTACCTGAAAAGTGCGAAAAGATTTTTATCGTGGAGGGTATGAAAGACGCACTTGCGCTGAACGCGAATTTTGGCGAGCTTGGCTTGTATGCTGTAGGCTTAGATAATGCTTCAGTGGATATTTCACAAGAAGCATTGGAACACCTCAAAACGAACTGTAACGAATTGATATTGTGCCTTGACAATGACGAAACAGGCGAGAAATTCAACAAGATAAAAGCCAAAAAATATGAAGTTGCCTACCTGCCATACTTGCCTACTTTTGAGGGGGCAAAGGATATAGCCGACCTATGCGCCAACTTTAATAAATACGATAAAAATACAGTCTTAGAATGGTTAATCAACGGGGAGCGCGTACACTTGCCTACAGGCGAGGTGATAGCCAAAGAACCCACTGCACAGGCAACCGAACCCACTGCACAGGCAAGTCCTCAATCCGATAAAGAGGCACAAAAAGAAGCCAAACGGTTACAGCGCGAGGCGGAGAGAGAAGCCCGAAATAAAGAAATTCAAGCCTCACAAGAAGCAAATAGAGAAAAAGAACTTAACAAATTTTTCAGGGTGGGAGATGCCTACTACAAAAAAGTAGCCGTTCCTAATAAGTTGGGAACACTTGAAACTGACTTCCATCCGCGTCAAAAAGGAACTATCAAAGATGACTTTGGTAGTCATGCCATTCATAATATTCAAAAATATGAGGCTTTTTGTCTTGTTCCCAATCATACGAATTACAAGCAAGTAATTGATAATTGCTACAACAAATACTTTGAATTGGCTCATAAACCCAAGCAAGGAGATTGTTCGCATAGTTTGGCTATGGTAAAGCATATATTTGGCGATAAGTATGAATTGGGTTTAGATTATATCCAGCTCTTGTACCTAAAGCCTGAACAATGTTTGCCTATTTTGGGGCTTGTGTCAAAAGAGCGCAGCACAGGTAAAAGCACCTTTGGAGAATGGTTGCTCAAGATTTTTGGAGAAAATGGCAGGAAGTTAGGCAATGGGGACTTGGCAAGTGATTTTAATGAATTTTACATATCAAAACTTCTCATTGTGGTTGATGAAACAGCCATTGAAAAAAAGATTATTTCGGAAGCAGTAAAACGCATGAGTACCGAAAAAGGTAAGGTTATCGCCAATGGTAAAAGTAAGGCGCAATACGCTCAAGACTTTATAGGCAAGTTTATGTTCATATCTAACAATGAGGATAACTTCATTCATATCGGGAAAGGGGAAAACCGCTATTTGGTTTTGAAAATCAATAAAATAGTTGAAGATATACCTGATATGGACATAGCTCTTGAAAATGAAATTCCCGCCTTTTTGCATTACTTATCTCAAAGAAAATTAGCACATGACTATAAAGGGCGTATGTATTTTGATAGTGCCGACCTCCATACCGAGCAGTTAGAAGCGGTTATTGAAGCCTCCAAAAGCCCCATAGAACGTGCATTGTTTAGTCTTGTACAAGAAACATTTGAAGCCTACAATACTGCCATAGAACTACGTTTTAGCCTTGATGATTTTTTTGAGGAGCTAAAAGATGAACTTCAATATATCACAAAGCAAGGCATCAAAGACATCATTAGGCGAGAGTTATTAGATACCTTTGAGCATCAAAAATCAGCGCGTTATGGGTACTACAGTTTTTCAAATTACAAAATTTGGGATACGGAGATAAACTTTGGTTCATTACCATTACCCATAAAGAGAAACAACGCGCACTATCTTGTAAAAGTGCAAAATTTTTTAGGGAATGGCGAATATTACAAAAGAACAGGGCAAGACGTTGAAAATGACAAAACATCAACAAAACCAACAAAAATAGACATTCAAACAGGAAATATCAACAGCGAAGATTGTCCTTTTTGATAGGCAATAAAAAGTATAAAAATGCTTATACATAAAATAGATGGGTGTTTTTTGTTTTTTCAAACCTACAATGTATCACATATAAAATAAAAATTCTAAAATGTTGATGTGTTGATGTTGTTGTTGATTTTTTTAGCAGTCGCTAAACACTGTTTTTTTTGAAAAAAAAATGTAAAAATGTAAAATAAGTAATTACGTAAAATCTTAGTATTATGCAAAAAATAAGTATCACATTCTTTGCGCCAAAAGGTCGCATAAACAAGGCAGGATGCATTTCTATCTTCTGCCGACTTACCCAAAATAATGATAGAAAAAAACTAAGTACAGGCGTTTCTTTGCCTCCTAATTTGTGGGATAAACACAAACATAAGGCAAAAGGCACAACCCACCATGCGCGAACTGCCAACGAAACACTTGATAACATGACGCGTGAACTTGAGGCTATCTTATTGGAGGCAAACAAGGCAAAAGAAAATATTACGCCCGAAATACTACGCCAAAGATACAAATGCCCCACACCTACGCACACGTTACTATCTTTGTGGGATTACTACCTCAAAAATGCCCGTATTGACAAAGCGGAAGGTACTTTGAGAACCTACATCACACGCGAGAACAATATAAGGGCGTTCCTCAAAGATAAATTGCAAGTGAATGATTTGCCCTATCAGCACATCATAGCCGCTCATGGACACGATTTGTATAATTTTTTGCGCACTAAAAAAAATGCAAAACATCAAAACAATGGACACAACTTCAGTGCAAAAGTGGTGATGTCCTTACGTTCAGCCTTTGAGTATGCTTTTAAAAGCGGTTGGGTTGATAAAAATGTATGGCTGAATATAAACTACAGTCAAAAAAACAAGGGGATAATTGAAAGCCTTACTTATGAGGAAATGGAAAAACTTGCCTCTAAAGTGTTTGATATTCCACGCATACAACAGGTGGCGGATTGTTTCATATTACAAGCAAGTTGCGGCTTGGCGTATGTGGATTTTTCAAAGCTAAAAAAAGACAACTTTCAAAAAAATCAGTACGATAGCAGAACTTGGATTTTTACACAACGCCAAAAAACAGGGGAACAAGTCGTAGCACCTATACTGCCGTTTGGGTTGAAAATCTTGGAAAAGTATGGGGGCATTGAAAACGTACCTATCAATACCAATGAGTGCTACAATCTTTACCTAAAAGAGATTGCGAATGTATTAGGTTTCAAAATCAATCTGACTACTCATATTGCGCGCAAAACTTTTGGTATGCTGTCCTTAAATCATTACGATATTGATATAAAAGTAGTGAGCAAAGTATTAGGGCATTCAACTATTGCGACTACCCAAAAAAATTATGCAAGAGTAGATGTGCGCTCCCTTACAAATGGGTATAACAATGCGTTGAGCAAGTAGTTTTATCTTTCAATTTATATAAGTGCCTGATAATCAATTAGTTAAAAGTTAAAAATGATAATTAAAAAACATTAACAAATCATTAACAAACCTTAACATTTAGCTAACTAATTGATTATCAGGCACTTCTAATTTTTTAAGCACAAACGCTACATTTCATAGAAAAAACTTGCGACCAATTAGCAAGACCTGCGTACCTTTTTACGACCAGATGCGTACCTTTTTTTAGGTGTTTGGGTACGAAAAAACCCCATTTCCAAGCTGGAAATGGGGTTTTGTGGTCGCCAAGGGACTATTAAAAACGTGTTTATGTGCCTGTAAAGGCGTTTTTTAGAATACAGGTGTAAGTTTAGGTGTAAGTTTTGTTAAAGTTAAATTAAATGGGTAATAAGCATTAGTTCGTTGGCTTCTCTGTCCAAACTAAATATACATCGACTAAACGCGTGCCTAATATTGCACCGCCATTTAGACTTATGTATATTACTTCATTCACGCCACGGATAGTAGGGCGTTTAATACCATCCCTACCAATAAACACTTCTTTAAAAGGAATAGGTGGTGTTGCACTACCCAAACCTATGGCGGTGTTGCTTACTGCTATACTGCCTACTACAGTACCTAAAGTAGGGTTAGTTGTATAGCTACGAACGACAGCGGTAGGTAGTGCATCACTGCTATCGTAGCTTGTGCCTGATACGAGTGTAGACGCGCCTCCTGTATTCAACGCGCTTCCTTTTACAAGCGAAACATCTATTTGCCCAGCGGTTGTGCTACTCGTTATGTACGCTTCGACTTTTACTAGTTCGATAACTTTTGAGGCAAAACCCGAAATACTGACAATACAAGTTGGATTATTGGCAAGCGATAGATTTCGTATGACTGCACTGTAGGTAGGCATACTATCGCTTGCGTAATTGGGTGAAGTGTTTGGAGTACTAACAGCTATGTCTGTTGGTGTATATTCCAAGTACTCGATAGCGAGTTTGTCGGTTTCGTTCATAAACTTTGGCATATTAGCCAACGTAAGGGTATTCTCTGTTAGGGAAGCACCAAATTTGCGTTGTCCCGTTTCGGTGCTATACAAAACACCACCTTGTGTAACATTCACAATCCTATGTATTTTTTCTAAAACTACGGGATTGGTAAACGTTATAGAAAGCGCGTTATTAGCCATGCTAATGACATAATCAGTTCTTATAATCATTTTATTAGGGTTTTGAGGAATTTTTATATTTTATGTAGGAGGTAGAGGTAGTCTACCTCCTACATTCATTGGTAGTTTGTTAATCAAACCGCTTGTTTTCATCAGCTCGCAGGATAACCATTTGAATTATTTGCTCTTGTGTAAACATACCTGAAAACATCATGTTTACATAAAAATCCCGCTCGCCTATAACTCCTTCAGGATAGCTGCCATTTTCATCGGGGCTGACTATAGCTCCTGTCGCATCTACCTTAGTGTCATTTGTTGCAGTTAATCTGTCTGTTTTACGAAATTCAACTATTTCAGGCGCGTTTTCTTTGCCACTTGCGTAAGTACAAGCCTCATAATGAAATAACATTATCGGGTTTCTTTCAGAACCCGTTTCTGTGTTAAGGTGTTCTACTGTGCGCACATTGCCTGCAAGCGCGAGGGGGTTCGGTGATATGTTTGTCATAATTAGATTAAATTAAGGGAAGATATAACTGAAGGTGAAACTAAATAAGTCCCTGATACAGCTTTATTTGACACTGCACTTATGATACTATTTGGGTTCAAGTTGTTTTGGTCTAAGTTGGTACAAGCCGTTTGTAATACACTGTTTACAACTTGTACTTTGAATTGTACACTACCCTCTCCAGATAAAAAATAACTTGTGCCTGATGCTTTTATAGTACTGTCTGTTATCTGCAAAACAACAGATGCTATCCGAGTAGAAAAAAAGTTTATGCAAGTAATTGCACAACCTTGTATTACATATTGCCCTCCTGCACCACCATCTATTCCGCCAACAGCTGTCGTAAAATTATTGCATTTTACCCTACAGTTGTAGAGTTTAAACCCTCTGCTTGCGCCATACTGCGTTATCAAATTAGCCCCTGTAGAAGTAAAAGTACAGTTTTCGTAAGTACCACTCATAAAACCTTCAGCAGAAACTGTAAATAGGCAGTTTTTGTAGAAGTTAGAAAAAGCATAGAGCGTGTTTAGTGTAATATTTTCTATACTTTCGAATGTAGAGCTTCCCGATATAATTATAGCCCCCGTTATTACAGAGTTGCCGATACCTATTATCCTGCCATAATTGCACCCATTGAATATGGAATTACTGATAGTACCGTTTAATGTAGCATTTATAAAAATAAAGGTTCTGTTGGGTATGTTGAACCCTAAAGCGATATTCTCTGTATAAGTCCCTGCGTATATTACAAATGTATCTCCACTCGAAGATGCTGTAACCGCTGCTTGTATGGTCAAAAAACTAAAACTTTGACTACCCACTATAGCCGTACTGTCGTTTCCATCTTTACTAACAAACAAAACACGCCCTACTTTCCCATTAAGCGACGTTA
>JAYTNK010000360.1:0-17625 GCA_043748375.1 Cytophagales bacterium | reverse complement strand
GCTTCACTCAAAATGACAAACTTCTCTTTTCACTTAAAAAAATACAGAAGGTTTTTTTTTGAAATTGAGCTCGATACGCATATCATTTGAATAATTATTTTGAACGTGGAGCATGCTAAACCAATTTTTTTTATGACTCATATTACTATAGACAACCTCGAAGAATTTTCTATCCCTCTTTCTGAATACTCTAAAGCTTGGGTGTTTTTAGGAGAGCATAAAACGCTTAGTCCTGAATATTTGGCTCAGATAATACCCTTGAATCAAGAAGCGTCTCGGTTTTTAGAACAATACATATATAAAATTGGGCTTCCTAAAACCGATTATGGACAAGATAATTGGTTCAAGGATACAGAAACAACCTACATGAACGAAAAAACCTCTAAATGGCTTTATAGGCGAGATATTCCATTTGCGCAAAAGGTATTTTGGATTTCAGACCATGGTGCTGTTATCCTTACTTGGAAAATGCTTGTCAAATTTTGGCAGAACATTTTAGGAAAAGGGTATTATGAAACGATTTGCGATAAAACGCTCAATTGGCGACTTACCTCTTTTGATGGTTGGGGGAATCTTGAATTTAACCAAAACAGAATTTACAACGCAGAAACAGAAGGCGAGAAAATAGCAGAAAATCAGCGCATTGTAGCAGAAACCAAAACTTTCCTACAAAACCCAAAACTCCTCAGACAGCGAAAATATTACGAAAATCCATTTTTGAAATAAAAAACTTGCTTGCACTTTCTGAACACTTCCGAAGCACTTATTTCCAAAGCATAAGTGCCCACCTTGTTGAAAAGGTGCTGGTCGCTTAAACGCTCAGTCCCAATGTGTGATGCCAATAAATTGGAAACTTTCTCATAGCTAAGATATTTTAGCCATTCCAAGTAATAGGCTTGCAAAAGAGGCGTTTCATAGTTTTTGCCTAAAGTATAGACTTGAGTCAAGTCTAACCACATTTTTAGCCTATCAGAGGTCTGGTAGCGGTGCAAATGAAAGTCAAAAAAAACTATTGAGGGTTTTAATACAGACTTTTTTATGTTCTATTTTGGTAAGAAAAGTTTTTTTTCATGAACAGATTGTTCAAGTTTAAGTAACTATTTAGTTAAGTCACCTAACATTTTACCGCGCAAACTTTCTACACTTGCTTCTATTTTGGATAAATTATCTGTATCAGTACTTAAAGAATAGACTGTTTCTGAAATGGTGTTGCCCAAATTGTCTTGAATAGTCATAATTACTTTTTTCATAGAATAGAAAATAAAGAATAGATTTATGGTGTAAAGATGCCCATTCAATCATAAATTTGCAAATCTAAAAGAATATACGAAAATTTTACAGTAACGAAGAGTCTAAAGAGCTTTATTTGAAGTATAGGACTTTTGCTTGTTGCCTTTTTAACCTTTCTCCTTCTTTCCAAATGCTTCTCTTGTAGATTTTTTACCCAAATCTCTCCCCATCAAATGGGGAAAAGCGAAAGTCCTATGAAGTATTACCAAGATAGACGAAAAGCACTTTCTATCCACTTTTCTTGAATACATAATTTAGGTTATATTGAGTAAATTTATTATTTTAGATAGATATATTATTTGTAATTTGTATTTTTAAACCTATTACTGTTATATCATCTGTTTGAATTTCTTGCCCTTCTTCTTTCCATTTCGTTTGTATTTGTTCTAAGATTTGGCTCTGAACCTGCATTGGCTCTTGGCAATTTTTTTGTAAGACTTCGCGCATTTTTTTTGACCCTAAGGGTTTGCTTTTTGCGCCTCCGAGCTGGTCTTGAAATCCATCAGAACACAAATACAGCGTTATCATTTGTGATTTTTCAAAAGTAAGTGTGTGTGTTTGGAACTCGCGTATGCCTTCATTTTCATATAATTCTTGTCCTCCTACACCTTTTCTATCCCCTTTCAGTTCATGTAAGATATACTCAGGCTCATCTAAAATATAATATAAATTATTTTTCGCACCCGCAAATTCTATTTTAGAAATAGCAAGTTGTTGTTTTTTAGTTTCTTGTAAAGCTCGATGTAATACAATAAGACTCAAATCCATGCCGTTATAGATTTTACTTGTTTCATAGTGTAACGTTCGGCGGATTTCCATGTGCAAACGCCTTAAAATCTTAGCAGGTTCATGAATTTTTCTGTTTTGAATAATATCATGCAACAACTCACCACCCAACATGGTCATAAGTGCGCCTGGTATGCCATGTCCTGTGCAATCGGCACAAATAAAGAATACACAATTATGATATTTTTCGTTTTCGCCTAAAATTCTTTTCTCTTCCATGAAGTAAAAATCTCCACTTACTTTTTTTCCATGTGGTTTGTAGAGCAAAAAGTAGTTATCCTTCCCAAAAACAGTATCAAAATCTGGTTTAGCAGGCAACATAGCGGTTTGAATAAGCAAGGCGGCATCAACGCTTTCATCTAAATCTTTTTTCTGCTCAGCTATAATGGCTGTTTGTTTGTTAAGTTCTTCATTTGTAGCTTTTAGTTCTTCTTGTTGTTGTTCAATTTGTTTGACTAATATTGTCAAGTTATTGCGTTGTTTGAGGCGTTGGCGTGATATAAAAAAATAAAAGATGCTGGAAGATAGCAAAAGCAATGTGATAGCACCAAATATCCAAAACAGCGATTTGTTGCGTTGCAAAAAACTTTCTTGTATGTTTGCCAATCGTTTCAATATAGCAAGTTCGCGTTCTGTAACTTGGCGCAGTTTTTCGTAAGCTTCTATATTGGCTTGTAATTGTATTTCGAGTTCTAAAATTCTACCTCTAATTTTCCCTTTTTCAACATCAGGCAAGGTGGGATTTGCCTGTAGTTTTTGTGTAATGCGTTGTATTTCTTGGCGAATGGTTTGGTTGCGTTGTAGGGTAAGTTCTTGCTCTTGTTGGAGTCGAAATATTATTTTTTGTACATCATCTTCTATGGCTAAATTTTTATCAGCAGGTGTGAATATATGTTGGTAGTTTTTTTGAATTTGCGAGAATAGATTGCTTATTTCTTTTCTTTCTAAGGCTTCTATTTTACTATTTTCTTTTTGAGTTGTTGCATTTTCTTTTGTAACAGGCAAGGCATCTATACTTGCACTTTTATTTTCTTTTGAGGCATTTACACTATCTTTTATAGGCTTTGCACCTGAATTTTTATCAAGTGCTTGTGCTTCTTTTTCAGTGTCTTTTATTTTTTTGCGCAATTTATCTTTGCTATCTTTAATATCAATATTGAAGAATTTATTATCTTCGTTGGCGAAGCTCCATGCATGTCGAATGCCTGATGGCATAACAAGCGTGCCTTTGAGTGTATTTTGGGCTTTTACTTTGGCAGGCAAAGTCAGGGTGAAAGTGCCATCAGCTTGTGTGGTGGCACTTTTATCTTCGTAGCCTTTGAGGTAAACTTTTACTTCGGGCAGGGCTGTGCCTTCGTCTGCTACTTTACCTTTTATCACAAAATCTTGTGTGTAGGCAGGCAAGTGGCTTGATAGTAGCACAAAAAAGCATACGACTAAGCGCGTACAGTTTATAAAATTATAAGATTGCATCATTTATTCTTCAGTTAATAAAATTTCTACGCGGCGGTTTTGTTGTCGGTTTTTGTCGGTGTTGTGGTCAGTTATAGGCTTGGTGTCGCCCATACCCATGGGTTTGATACGGGTAATAGCTATGCCCTTGCCTACCAAAATAGCTTGTACTTTTTCTGCACGTTGGCGCGAGAGTATGAGGTTATTTTCGGGCTTGCCTGTATTGCAAGTATGCCCTATTAAATGTACACGCAATTTAGAATTTTTTTGTAAAAGTTCTATATTTCTTTGCAAAATTTGTTTCGATAATTCGGTAAGATTATTTTCGCCTAATCCAAAATAGAGTATGTCACTGTCTAAGTCTGTAAATACATCGAGGCTATCCGTTTTAGTAGATTGGGTATTATCAAATTTTTGAGTGGGTTCGAGTTTGTTTATGATAATATTTTGCAGGGCAATATTGGCTACCGAGTCGGCTTTTACTTTTATTTTTTCTGCGGTTAGTGCGGCTTCGAGGTTGGATATTGAGTCTATTTTAGCTTTAGCTTTTTCTGCGGTTAGTTTGGCAAAATCAGCTTTGGCTATAGAATCTGTTTTTGCCTTAAGTTTTGCTTGGGCTATTGCTTTATCCTTGATAGGGTCTATTTTAGGTGGTTGTTTGAAGGTGCGTTGTATTTTGTAGGCGAGGCTTATTTCCCACGCGCCGCTTTTGCTTATATATTCACTGTTATTGGGTACGCCTATATTGAGGTCATAAGTAAAATTTAAAGCGTAGTTTTTGGCTTGGTAACCTGCGCCTATGGTAATGTTATGGCGTGTATTATAAAACACACTTGCAAGCAATTTGTCTTGTTTTTTGTTGAGTTTATAAAAAGATTGCAGTCCTATCAAGCCTTGTTGCGTGTTGCCTTCGAGTAGCCATCGCAGGGTAGGCGAGAGCGCAAATTCCGAACTTGCCTCCCAGCGATAGCCTGCCTGTAGGCTGATGAGGGCAGGCAAGCGCGAAGCTTTATCGCCTACACTGCTCAATATAGGTCGGTTCAAATGTAGGGCAGATGCACCCAAAAAGTAGGCGGTTTCTTGTTGTTTATTCAAGCCATACCATAAGATGCCTACTCCTGTAGAGGCATAACTTTTTTGAAACGCGCTAAAATTTTCGTTGGTTGTGCTGTTTTGCGTTAAAAAACCTGTGGCTATTTGATTATCGGTAACTACATTGTTTATTTCCACCTTATTTTGTAAAAAGGCAGTTTGAACGGCTATGCTTACTTTGCTTTTGCCTGCAGGCAAGATATAATTGTAGCGCAAAAATATGCCGTTGGTACGCAAAAGCCCGCCTTGACTTTCGCCTAAAAGTGTGATGCCCAATCCACCACGTACATAGTCTGCATATTGAGTAGGTTTAATTGTCTTTTTGCTTTTTTGGATACGCTGTTTTTGCCAAAAGGCATATTCAGTTGAGAGGGCGAAACTTTGAAAACTTATGCCTGCTACCATAGGCTGACTGCGATATTGTAGGCGCAGATTGGCTTCGGGCTGTGCGTTCATCATAGCAGGATTATACATAAACGGCGCGTTTTCGAATTGCGTTAAGGCTATATTTTGCGCCTTACCTGCCCAAAAAATAAGACTAAAAAATAAAAAAGCTAATACGTTTTTCATAAAACTATCTACGTTAATGCTTGGTGGTTTTTATTTATATCATCAGCGTAAAAGCTGTATAGATTTGTTGAGTTGCTGGCTTTCTCCATTTTCAAACGTAACAGAAACATTGCACAGATATACGCCATCGGGCATTTTATCTGCATTCCAACCTGTTTCAAGTGCCTCTTGCAAGTTATTGGTTTGCCAAACTACATTGCCTTTGCTGTTTAGTATTTTTAAGGCGATAGTTTTTATGCCAGAGCCGCGCACTATAAAAGCATCATTTTTGCCATCGCCATTTGGTGTAAAAAGGGTAGGCAAGAGCAGGCTTGAGGCAGATACTTTCTTTTGTTGCAAAACGGTATAAGTTTGTGTTGTGCCACAACCTTGTGCAGTAACAATGGCTGTGCGTTCTACGCCTGTGTCGTTTGCCTCAACTGTATAACCAAAAGAAGCATTACCCAAACCTGAAGCACTTGCAAGCGTGAGCCACGTTTGGTTTTTGGTAAGCGTCCACGTAGTATTAGACGCAATATTGACGGTTTTGGGTGTAGTAATGCCCTCGCCTGCCACTGTAGCAGGAGCAGTACTGAAGCCGATAGCAGGCGCGACTACGCTATAGTTTTGTGGATTGCTCACGCCAGTGGCTGTTCGTACATAATTGCTTGCAATAGGCGCAAGGTCGTTTATAGTAGGGCAGGCAAGGGCAGAACAGGCATGTACAGCGAACGTATATGTACCTACAGCAGATATTACATTACCTGCAAAGACTGTCCCTGCGCTACTCAATGTGCCATTGCCTACCCAATTTTTGTCTATAGTTTTTTCTTCATTAGGGGCAAAAGTAATGTTTGCCTGCTCAAATAATACGTTCAGTCCGCCTGTAGCTAACGTAATTTTGAAGCCATAATTGAGCGATAAATTAGTGGTGTTTTTGATTTTCAAAGAGATGTTTTTTTCACAATTACGAGTCAAAACATTGTTACCTGCTGTATTGGATAGGTTTATAATATTCAAAGCAGTAAGTTCAAAAGGTATAAGCGTTTTGGCACAGACTTCAGGCGCAGATATAGCTGTACAGCCTTGTGCATTGCAGGCTTGGAAAGTATAGCAATAATTCGTACTTGGCAATAAACCTATATCTGTAAAAGCCAAGGTATTTGAAGTACCTACCTCAACACCATTTCGGAATATTTTATAGGAGGTTGCCCAATTTGTAACATTCCACGATAATCCAATAGAAGTCGCAGTTATGTTGTTAGTAGCCAAGCCTGTAGGCAAGGCAGAAAGATTAGTTTGATACACTTTGTAATTATCGCTATAAAGCGCAAACATTTCGCTTCCTTTTTGAATAACGCTGGGGCTTCTTCCCCAATACCAATGTGTGGCATCAAAAGTAAGTCCATTATTACTAAAAATATTTATCCAAGTAGTGCCTATTTTTTTGATAACTTTTAAAGCGGTATTGGTAGTAGTGCCGACTCTATAGGCTATATAAGGCGTGCTTGTATTATCGAAATAAAGGCTGGCTCTGTTGTGCAAATTTTCGGTAACGGTAGTTTCGCTTGTCCAAGTAGTACCTGCGAGGGCTTTTTTGCTCAAAACTAAGTTATTGCCTTGGCTGTAAAGCGCGTACAAAATGCCATCTTGTAACTTCAAATCGTGTATGCCTGTACTTGAAGTAGTTACAGTTTCGCCTGTTAGGTTATTGCCGTCTAATTTGAATAAAATAATTTGGGGTATGCCTGTTTCTATTCTAGCTAATAAATAAAAAATATTACCACTTATGGCAGTGTTGGCTATAGCGAAAATTGTCCCAAAGTTTGTCAGTTGAAAAGTTTCCCAAAAACCAAGCAGTTTTTCATGATAGACAAGTGCGTAACCTGCATTGGCAAAAGAAGCGGCACGCGGAAGTCCATCTGCCCCATATTCGAGGCGAAGAGCTGAACCAATATTGGCATCTTGTGGATAAATAAACTCTGAACTTTCTATATCTGTGCCGTTCCAAATCTTGTAAGGCATCAAGAAGCCATACCCATTGCCTGTAGGATATTGATAAACAAGGGCAAGTTTGCCGTTAGGCGTAAGTTTGATATCCATAAAAGGGTCGTAATGACCATTTTGAAATTGCCCGTTTGTTACCAAGCCATCTTCGTTCAATAAATAGCCTTTGCTTCCAAAGAAAGTCATATCGGGATAGCCTACAGGCTGTGGCAAAGGCTCACTGCCTACTGCCATCATGATTTTGTTATTGAATAAAACTGTATTCGAGATGCCTAACACCAGCTTGCCTGCCTCTGGCTCATACAGTATGCGTGTGAGTTGCGCATTTACGCGCGCGCTCCAACAAAATAACAGTATGAGTAGTATGGTTGTTTTTTGTAACATAGAGATGATATTTTACCTTTTTCCAAAAACTTGTGTCCAATATTTACCACTCTTGCCTACGCCCATTTCTGTGGACTTGGCACTCATGATATTTTTGCAATGTCCTTCACTTTCTTTCCAACCTTGTATAACGGCTTCTTCGTTGGCATATCCTTCAGCAATGTTTTCTGCATAAGTTGTCCAAATATAGCCTACATTGGTAATGCGTTGTCCTGGATTTCTACCATCTTGCGAAGTATGGGAGAAATATGTATGTTGGTTCATGTCTTGGCTGTGGTCTTGCGCTGCTTTCTCCAAAAGGTTATTCCAAACCAATGGAGGGACTATAGGCATGGCAATTGCCCCACAAGTACAGCCTTGTTGCCTGATAGCATTGACTAATTGCAGCAGTTTGTTTTTGTCAATAACAGCAGGTGTAGTGTCCTGTTTTTTTTGACAAGCCCATAAAGCAAGTAGCGTAAGTATAAATACAATGGTTTTCATAAAAATGGTGTTTAAAATTATTGCCGTTTTTTGTGTCCTCACAAATAATAGCAACATTCTATCTTTGTGTTAATTACAAAATTTTTGGTAGTTATTTTTACCGCGTATTTCTCCGAGTTCCATTGCTTTTTTAAAACATTCACAGGCTTCCTGCTCCTTACCTGCTTTTTTGAGATAACTACCTTTGTTATTCCATGCAAGTCCGTTTTTGCTATTTAAGGATATGGCAATATCAATATCTGCCATGGCTTTTTTGTCATGCCCAAGTTCTAAATTATAGTAACTTCTATTTGAATAAGCCATAGAATTTTTAGGGTTTAGTTCTATAGATTTGCTAATAAATTTTTCGCCATTTTTAAAATCCTTATCTTCTGAAGCTAAATATGCTTTCTCAAAGTATAAATCGGCACTATTAGGATATGTTTTTAGAAACTCATCTATCTTTTCTATTCCTGCGCGCACATTTTTCATTTTATATAAGTTACGTGCAAGTTTACACATAGTCCACTCATATTTTGGATTGATAGCAAGAGATTTATTAAGGTAAGTATTTGCCTCAGCATAATTAGATGTTTCTATGTAAGCATTTCCAAGATTACCATATATATATTCATCTGGAGTATAGCCCAACTCTAAGGCTTTTTTAAAATGCGTAATAGCATTTTGATAAAACCCAAGCGAACTTTGGCTGTAGCCTAAGTTGTTATATACATAGTTTGCTTTGTTTCCAAGTGCTATACTTTTTTCAAAATCAGCAATCGCTTCTTTATACATGTCGAGTTTTTGTTTTGCCCAACCACGCGTATTATACATACTCGCGTCAGACCCATTAAGACCAATGGCTTTATCGAGTAATGCGATCGCTTCTTCGTGTTTTTGCAAATCATTTTTAATGTAGGCTTGATTGCGGTATGCCCACTCGATATTAGGATTAATCCGCAAACAATTATCAAAGTCAAGCATTGCTTTGTCATATTCTTTGAGTTTATAATAATTCCAACCACGATTATTATAATCACTCGCATTTTGGTAATTGTTGTATTGAAGGGCTTTGTCAAAATAGGAAATAGACTCTACATATTTGCCTAAGTTTTGATAACTCCATCCTAAGTTGCTACAAAGCAATTGCTTAGAATCGTCATCAGTGGCAAATTTTAGTCCTTTTTCAAAATCAACAATAGCTTCTGAGTATTTTTGTAAATTTTGTTTGGCGTTCCCCAGATTATTGTAAAAGACATATTCATCACTTTTAAGTGAGATGGCTTTTTCTAGCAATCGGATTTGTTCAGTATCGTCTGTGCTGATCCAAGCCTTTGCAAAATAACCGTATGCACTTTCGGGCGCAATTTCTATGATTTTTTGGCGTTGCTGTTTTTTTGTATCTTTATTTTTTTCAGTTAAAGAAAGCCTAAAAATACGCTCTGCTTCTGCAACGCTGTTATTTTGTGCAAATAAGGATATGCTTGAAAAGCATAAAACAAATAGAAAAACTACGTGTTTTTTCATAAAAATAATATTTATTTGATAGTTTTTTATTGTTTTATTAGCTCAATAAGATAGGGTATAAAAACCTATCTTATCGAGCTAAGCAATTTACTGTATAAGCATTATTTTCCCTTGTGCGGTTTTGTTTTCGCCATTGTCATTACGTTTGTAACTTGCCTGCCAAACATACACGCCTGCAGGCGCAGGTTTACCGCCTACAGTTCCATCCCATTTTTGTTTTAAGTCATAGCTTGTATAAATCACTTCGCCCCAACGATTGTACAGCATAAATTTCAGATTTGAAATATCTTTGCCAAAGGTTTCTAAGCCATCATTCAGGTTATTGTTATTGGGTGTAAAAGCGGTAGGCACATGGAAGTTTGGCTTACACTCAAATTTTACTTTGAAAGTTGTTTTGCGTTGGTAGCAATTTGTTTGGTCTTTTGCGATAACGCTTATTTCTTGTGTAGTGCCATGCGTAGCAGGAATAAAAATAGTGCGACTCGTAGGATTTGCACCATTTGACCATATATAGGTTACATTCCAACCATCTGCTGTGAGCTTCGCCACGTCTGCCACTGTGAGTGCTTCTAAGGTATAAAGTTTGTTAGGAGCAAGACAGACCGTTGTATCTATTACTACATCATCATAAAAATCAGGCGGAATAATAGCGATAACTTTGCTAATGCTGTTCGTGCAAGTGTTGGCATCTGTGTAAGTGTAGGTAACGGTTATATTAGTGCCAATCGTGTATTGCGTAGGGTCTAAGGCAGTGGCAGGCAAGCCATTTACGGTAAATTGACCGCCTGCAGGTATAGCCTGCAAAGTCCACGCGATGGCTTGAGGGCAATATCTATCGGGTACATTATAGAACGCGAGGGTAGGCAAGGGATTAACGGCTACTATTTGCGTTTGTGTATTGGTGCAAGTATTCGCATCTGTATAAGTGTAAACAACCGTATGATTGCCTGCCCCTAAAGCAGTAGGATTAAACGAAGTCGCGCTTGTGCCGTTTATGGTAAATGTACCACCTACTGGACTTGCCTGCAATACTACACCAGTTGCATCTATACAATAGGCATTTTGCAATCCTACAAAAGCGAGGGTAGGCAAGGCGTTTATCACGACAGTTTGCGTTTTGCTATTTTTGCAGCCGTTGGCATCTGTATAAGTGTAAATAACCGTATGCGTTGCTACGCCTAAAGTGCTTGGGTTAAATTGGGTAGCAGAAATGCCATTGATTTTGAAAGAACCGCCTGCGGGACTTGCCTGCAAACCAAACGCTGAAGCACTCACACAATAACTTGCCTGCAAACCTACAAAAGAAAGTGTAGGCAAGGGATTCACTATCACAGTTTGCGTTTTAGAGTTGGTGCAAGTATTGGCATCTGTATAAGTATAGATTACGGTATGCGTTGCCACGCCTAAAGCTGTAGGATTAAAAGTGGTTGCACTTGTGCCATTGATGGTAAATGTGCCACCTGTAGGAGTTGCTGAAAGTGTAACCACATTAGCATCAACGCAATAACCATTATTCAAACCCACAAAATTCAAAACAGGCAAAGGATTAACCGTTACTATTTGCGTTTTGGTATTGGTGCAAGTATTGGCATCTGTATAAGTGTAAATAACTGTATGATTGCCTGCCCCCAAAAGCGAAGGATTGAAAACTGTCCCTGCATTGCCATCTACAGTAAATGTACCGCCTGTGGGACTTGCCTGCAACGTGATAGCTCCCACACTTACACAATAGGCATTATTTAATCCTACAAAAGCGAGGGTAGGCAAGGTATTTATCACGACTGTTTGCGTTTTACTATTCGTACAACCGTTGGCATCTGTATAAGTGTAAACAACTGTATGTGTTGCTATGCCTAAAGTGCTTGGGTTAAATTGGGTAGCAGAAATGCCATTGATTTTGAAAGAACCACCTGCGGGACTTGCCTGCAAACCAAACGCTGAAGCACTCACACAATAACTTGCCTGCAAACCTACAAAAGAAAGTGTAGGCAAGGGATTAACCGTTACTATTTGCGTTTTGGTGTTGGTGCAAGTATTGGCATCTGTATAAGTATAGATTACGGTATGTGTTGCTACACCTAAAGCTGTAGGATTAAAAGCAGTTGCACTTGTGCCATTGATAGTAAATGTGCCACCTGTAGGAGTTGCTGAAAGTGTAACAGCATTTGCATCAACGCAATAACCGCTATTCAAACCTACAAAATTCAAAACAGGCAAAGGATTAACCGTTACTATTTGCGATTTGGTATTTTTACAAGCGTTTCCGTCTGTGTATTCGTACAGAACTGTATGCGTATTTGCACCTAAAGCAGTAGGATTGAATTGGGTTGCTGAAACGCCATTGATTTTGAAAGTACCACCTGAAGGAGTTGCCTGCAAAGTAACAGCAGACGCGCTTACGCAATAACTTGCCTGCAAACTTACAAAAGAAAGACTCGGCAAGGGCTTTACTTCTATAGTTTTGGTGGCAGGCAAGGTACAACCCGCTTTTTCATACAAAACCGTATGCGTACCCACACCTAAAGTAGCAGGATTTATAGCAGTGGCAGACGAGCCATTCACTTTGAAAGTACCACCTGTAGGCAAGCCCGCAAGTGTGATAGCAGGCGCATCTACGCATATTTGAGCAACCAACGTAAAATCTAATTTAGTCGCTAATTCTACGTTTTTGGTGCTGGTTGTTTGTAAAGTGGATTCATTGGGCATTCCTCCAAACTCGACATAGTAGCCTGAAATAAGCGAAGCATCTATAAAATTAGGTAAATCGTTCCATTTTCCAAATCCTGCGTTGAGCCAAAATTGTCCATAATGTTCTGTAGAGCCTCCATTATCAGGTTGTCCTACCCCCCAATTTGCATAGTTAGTACCTATCACGCTTCCACTTCCAAATACACCCTGCCAAAATCTTGTACCTTTTTCGGGTCCTGTAACCCAATACCATTGCCCTTCACCATTAGGTGTATAAGTACCATTGTAGGCAATATCATCACTTGCCCCAATCCAACCATTTTGTGCAATAGAATTAAACGCAAAAGCATTTTCTTGGGCAGATGTAATGGTTACTAAATAGCCTTGCAAGCCAAAATAACTGAGCGTTTCCGCTTGTACTTTAGCATCTGTCCATGTAATAGAAGGTGCAGGAATAAATTTATAAAAATGCTGTGTACCGCTAAAAGGAAGCGCGTCACCCAGCGTAAAATTAATAGGTTTGATAGTGCTGTAGGCAGGCGAGGCACTAATATTTTGGTATTGGATAGTGCGCAGAATTTGTTGGTATTGTGCTACAGTGGCAGTTCCTGTCAGTTTCAATACGCCTGTAGGCGCATCAAAAGTACCTGTTACGCCAAACAAAACCGTAGGATAAACCAATCTATCTTCTGTGCTGTTATAACCCGTGCCAAAGTTTACTATAGCTCCTGCGAGATTGCCTGAACCCGTGAGGGTGGCATTGGCATCTATAGTAACATTGGTATTTGTCCAACATGTATTGCCTGTGGAGTTCGCTATAGTGGGTACTTGTATAACTGTGATGGTTTTGCTCAAGGTATTGCTACAGCCATTCGCATCTGTGAATGATTGTACTATAGTATGCATGCCTACGCCCAATACGTTTGGATTGAGGGTAGTTATTGGAGCGCCGTTTGCTGTAAAGGTGCTTCCTGTAGGCGAGGCTACTATAGCTATATTGGTTTGGATAGTGGCGTAAGTGGTAGAGATGTTGTTGGTGAGGGTGGGTGGGGCGCATGATACACAAACCCAATTTATATCATTGAACGCAGTATTGGTAGATGTGTTGATAGTAGATACAGGAGCGCCTACAGGTGTAATAATTTTCAGTTGCGCACCTTGAGTAAAAGCGATTTTATCATTATTTGGATTGAAAAGTGCTTGTGCAACTCCTGATGTGCTTGGTATCATTTGTACACTTGTTCCATCTGGATTGCAAGTATAAAGATTAATTTGGTTTCCTAAATTAGGAAAGTGTGTAAAACTTATTTTTGTACCATTGGGCGAATACCTTATTTGATGGTAATTGCCTCCACCAAGAGGGGTAAATATGGTTTTATTTGTACCATCACTATTCATGATATAGCCAGGCACTGGATAGGCAAACCAAGGTGTAGATAGTTCAAAAAAAGATATTTTACTTCCATCATGCGAGAAGGACACATCTTGTTTTAGATAGTTTGTATTATTGGTTAGTTGAGTAACCATGTTAGTGGCAAGTGCTAAAGAAAATATATCGCCATCCCTCAAATTACATTCGAAAGTATTAAAAACTAATTTAGTTTTATCAGGGCTGAAATCTATATTTCCTACTATAAAACTACCAAAACTTGGTAAAGCATAATGTTGGATTTCTCCTGTGCCATCTATATTAGAAGTACAAATCCAATAATTACCGCTTGGCGCACAACCTGAAACGTTCCGTTTAGCATAAGCTAATTTAGTTCCGTCATCTGAAACGCTCAAAGCATTTCTATGAAAAGCATCGTTAAATAACGCTGTCAAACCCGTTCCGTCAGGATTCATACGCCAAATAGTAGAAATACTACTGCTTGTACTTGGAGATGAAAAGAAAATTTTATCGTTGTTGCATGGTGTGGCATTCTGTGGTACAAAACCCGTTAGGTTCACAATATATCCCCCACAAACGCCATCTACATTCATACGTACTACGCCATTAAAAGTACCTGATGTAGTAGGTGCAAATGTAACCGTAACAGTCAGCGAAGCGCCTCCTGCTATTGTTCCACCTGCAAACGTGCCTGAATAACCTGTAGGATAATTCACACTTTGTACGACTACAGGCGAAGTGCCTACATTCGTAACGGTAAAAGTTTTAGTGGTGCTACTGCCTGTCGTAACATTGCCAAAAGCCAAAGAAGTAGGTGTAACAGCAAGACCTGTAGGCACACCGTTTAAGTTAGTCAGATAGACATTATAGTTATCTGAATACAAGACATAAACTTTTCCATCTTTTTGTATCATAGTAGGATTTTGTCCTTGACTCCAATAACTGCTATGAAACTGTAGGCAAGGATTAGAAAATACCAAACCCCAAGCACCTGCAGTTTTCTTATACACTTTGAGTTCTGCATTCGTAACTTGTCCCTTCACAAAGGAAACGTAAGGTGTGTTATCACTTGCAAAAAATACAGTAGCTCTGTGATAAACGCTATCTTGAGCTACTACGGTTTCTATAGTCCATGCACCACCTGCGAGTGGTCTTTTGGCTAATTTTACTTGTGCGTTATCTGTATAGAGTGCATAAATATCTGTACCGTTTATTTTCAAATCAGACACATCACTTACACTTGTGGTAATGGTTTCAGGTGTCCAAGACGCATCTTCTTTGAATAATACTAAATTAGGTGTGCCTGTATTTTGCCTCGCTACAAAATAGTAGCTATCATTGTGCATAATGCTTGCGCGAGGCGAATAATGCGTACCGAAACCAGTAACGCTATTGTTTACCCAACTTCCCCCATCTTTGTTATGATAAAGTAAGTAATAGCCAGAATGTGCAAAACTCGTAATACGTGGATTTCCTGCGTTGTTGTATTGAAAACGTGGACTCCAGCCCCAGTTTGCATTGGTAAAGGCGGTTTCTGTACTTTCTACAGCAGTGCCATTCCAAACCGAATATGGTAAATTGAACGCATAACCAAAAGTAGATGTTTGATAAGCAAAACCTATTTTGGTATTGGTAGGATGATTGCGTATAGGGAAATCATACATCTGCACATAACCATTGTAAATACTACCATTAGGCACAAGCCCGCCCTCAGCTATTAACTTTACTTGAGTCGACCATATAGATGGGTCGGGATAGCCTGGTTTGGTAGAGGGAAACATACCTGCGGCGACCGTTATTTTGTTGTTATATATTATAGCATTCGAAGTACCTACTATGTAAGCAGGGGCAGGCGAGTTGTAAAGAATTTCTGTAACGGGTGTGCTACCTATGATATTTCCTGCATTTTGTGTTACAGTGATAACTTTTACTACTGCGCCATTGCAACCTGTAATGGTAATGGTGCCTGTACGCACTGCCCCACTATTAGCAGTAGCGGTTATAGTCATATTGGTAGTACCATTTACGCCTGAAGCAGGTGTAAAAGTAAGCCAAGTTTGATTGCTTACCGCAGTCCAGCCTCCTGTGCAGGTAGTCGTTACAATAGGGGCGTTTTGATTGCCACCCGAAGCTGTAAAACTCAAAGCCGAAGGCGCGGTAATGCTCGGATTTACAAAACGATATAATCTTCTTGGATTGCTTGTGTTGTCGGCTATCAGTTGAAACCCATTGGAAGGAATCATAAATTGATTGCTTATTTGGTTCACAACCGCGCCTGTAACGCGATTAAATGACCTTGATTGATTGCCTGAATTGGTTACAATAAATTCGCTGTTTTGGTCTATCCACATATATGGATAATGCACTACTTCTGCAACAGGCAAGGTAAAAAATGGTTGTGTATTCAGTTTCATATCCAGCCCATTGCTTCCTACCGTAAAATTAAACAACCCATTAAGGCTTTCAGTATAATGCCTGAAATTGGGAATCGTACCTATCAAGGTATGTGCGTAAGTAGTAGGGTTTTCCTCAAAAATTCTTATATTGCTATAGGGAATAAGCGTACAACCCGCGCAATCTGCCCTATACGCATCAAGGGTATAGACTTGCATCTTGCCTGCCACTATTTTAGAAAAAAGATAAACATTTCTTTGGCTATCCGCTCCGTTGGGTGCATCATCTAAGGCAGAAATGGTAACAGGCGCACTCCAATCGTTGATGCCTGCTTCCCAAACGCGCATTTGTAGCGGCGCACCATAAGCATACCAGCCTGTGCTATTCGTAAAATAGAGGCGAAGTTTGCCGTCAGCTCCAAAAGTAAGTTCACGCGCTTCATGGAAATTGTAAGGAAGTGATGTGCCGTTCCCTAAATTGGGTGATACTTCAGTCCAAGTGCCACTGATATTATTGGCATATACCATTACGCCATCTTGATTGCCACCATAATAGCCTAATTGCGTGCCTTTGGTGTAGGCGATATGCAACTTGCCTGCGTTATCTACAGCAAGTACATGTCCCCAAGTACCATAGGTAGTGGCAGGCAAGATGTTTTGTGTAGTCCAAACCAAGCCATCAGGCGAAGTACTAAGTTTCACAAAGCCATCAAAAACTTGCGAAGGAATATAACTTCCGCCATGTATGCCATTTGACCACACAACATAGTGCATACCATTTTTATAGATATAGCCATTTTTTTGGAGTTGGATTTGGTTATTCATTCCTGAAAACAGCTCAATCGTAGGTTGCGCGAAGCTCTTGCCTGCCATGACGAGGAGCAGTAAGGATACGAAGTATTTTAGTAAGTTATTTTTCATGTCATTTTTGGTGTTTTAGAAGATTAGTACAAAAACCCCTCTTGCCTGCATGGGACAGGCAAGGAGAGGTAGCAAACAAAGGAAATAATAAAAACAAAGGTCTTTTTTTGATAAAAAATCAGTTTGAGGCTAATTTTTTTTCAAAATTATAGCTTATACAACAAAAGATACTAAGCGTTTGACTTAGTTTTTGGAAAATGTATATTTTTTTCTGCCTTTTGGAGGCTTTCGACTGTATGCTGAAACATTTGCGGTTGCTGATGATAATAGACAATAAGACTTGTACGGCGTTCCAAAAAAAGATTAGAGCGGGCTTCGTTCAAATGACTTTGCACAGTAGCTTTCTCGATACCAAATATTTTGGCTATTTCATCAAGACTGTAGTCATGCGCAAAGAGGGTAACACATTCGAGTTGGCGTTGGGTGAGCATCATTTAAGCAGTTTTGAGATAGGCTTGTTTATTAGACTTCTTGCGAAAGTGTTTTTTAGAAGCCTCACACCCTGCCCCCTCCATTTTGAGATAGGGAAAAGGTACTTTCGCAGGAAGTCTAGTAAAGCAAAACTTATTTTTTTGCCTTACATGAGTATAGAGTAAAATACCCACTGATTTTTAATCGTTTTTAGAAAAAAAATGAAAATATTTTTGGTTCTCCAAAAGTTATGGCAAGGATATAAATTATAAG
>JAYTNK010000359.1:0-3232 GCA_043748375.1 Cytophagales bacterium | reverse complement strand
CTTGTAAGGGGAGCATAGAGTCGCCCGTGATTTCAAATACGCGGTACTCATTGCCTTTGTTTAAGAATGGTAGGCGGTACGCGGGCATGTCTTCCAAATTTTGAGAAACGTCAGAAAAACCTGCGGTATAACCTGCAGCGGCTTTTTGTGGGATAAGATAAACGCTCTTTTCATTACGCGGGATTTCAGCCTTGACCATGTTAATGCGCAAGCCTTTTGAGCTGGCATAACGTTCTAACTCGCGTTGTTGTTGCTGATGTTCTGCGTCAGCTTTCGATAGGTCAAGGTTTGTTAAGCCATCTATAGAAACACCAAAACATTCAGACATTCGAATAAGTGTGGCAATATTAGGTTCAGCGCGTGAGTCTTCGTATGCACTAATAACGCTACGCGTGAGTTCCAATACTTCGGCAAGCTCTTCTTGAGTTTGGCGATTATTTTGACGGCGCAAAAAACGGAGGTTTTTGCTCAAATATGTGGTTTCTGCGTGCATATAAAATTGGCGTTTGTGATAAAAGTTAATTTGACAACAAAGTTAGCAAATAATTTTGAAATTAGCAAGTGATTTTCGCTAAATTTTTGCATTTTTTTTAACGAAAACCTTGTAAAGTGCCTTAACTACCCTGCAAGCTAATTTTTTGGTTTGTATTTTTTCAAAAAAAACATTTTTTTTCACCGTTTTTCTTTATGAGCAGTAGCTGTTACTCAAAAAGAAAACTCTTTTTTTGTAAATTGTATATACTTTTCAAGCAAAAAAGCGTTTGGTTTGGAAAAAGTCATGCGGAACGCGTATATTTTTTGCCTTCTTGCCTACCTATAGATGTGGATAGGCATGGAAATGGATAAGCGTAAAATGCGCCCTACTAAGAAAAATTAATATTACATTATGTTTACTGATTATTGGGTAATTGCACAATTATTAGCACAAAGTTGTGCGCTTGCCTTGTTGAGTTATGCAAGCGTTTTTGGTGTGCAAAGCCTGCGGTATTGGGTTGCAGAGAGCGATACAAGCCTTCAGTTACAATTAGAACGCCAAAACTACCTTATGAGCGCCATCATGCAAGTGGGGCTGTGGTTTCAGGTCTTGTCCTTGCTTATGTTTTTGCACACCGTAAACGAACACTTGCCTGCCATAGTGAAAGGGGCTATGTGCGCAACAGGTACATTGGGCATCAATGCGTGGGGCTATCCGCTTTTAGCCTTGAAAAGCATAAGTATTTTTGTCTATGTTATTTACTTATTTATCAATTATTTAGATAATCAAGAGCCTGCTTATCCGCTTACACCTTCTAAATATATTTGGTTGTATCCTGCGCTTATTTTAGCTGTGATGGATTTTTATGCCCTGATACAGTATTTTTCAAACATAAAACCCGACTTGATAGCCACATGCTGTAGCGTTGATTTTACAGCTATTGATAACTCGCCTTACGCGTTGGGCAGGCAAGGAGGGTATTTATCAGGCGTTGTGAGCATTTGGATAGGCAGTTTTATATTTTTGTTGGGTATTATTTTTTTTAAATTATTACAAAAAAATATTATTTGGAGCTTATTAGGCTTGTTAGCGAGTGTTTGCTATGTGGCAAGCTCCATCTATACGCTAAAATATATTTTTGTAAAACATATATATGGATTACCTTCGCACCTATGTTTATTCGATATATTTTGGATAAAGTACTATAATATTGGTTATTTGCTATTTACTGCCTATTATGCCGTAATATTAGGTGTATTGGGTTGTGTAACTTGGCAGATAACTAAATCTAAACTTTCAAAAGCATCTTTAAACTTTCAAAAAAATATGCATTTGACTATATTGTGTGGGTTGCTTATAAGTTTTTTAGTGCCTATAGGCTATTGGATTTTGCGCGGTTACACATTTTAAGTGATGTGCCTAAGCGATCTAACACCTAAAATAATTAGTTAAAAAAAATATTTTGGAATAATGATTGCTTAAAACTAACTATGCAGTATTTTTGCACCTTTATACAAACCCAATGAAAAGAATGTATTCATCAATTACACATATCCTTGTCGCAATATGCCTTGTGTGGGCTATGGGAGCTTGCAATCAAACTCCCACAAGCAAGGAGGACAAGAAAAATAACAAAGATGCTACCGACACAAAAGGTATGGAAGCTATCCCTAGTACACTTGATAACTTTGATGTTACCTATTACGGTAGGTACAAAGGCCAACAAACACAACTAAATTTACGCCGATATGGCACTGCTTTATCGGGTAATTGGTGGAAAAGTGATAAAGAAGAAATCCTTTTAGCTGGTGGATTGCAAGGTACTACAGACCAATTTCAATTGGAGCTTACAAACCTGAAAGGCGATAAAGTGGGTAGCTTTCAAGGTAAATTGGGCGAAGATAGAGGAGTAAAAGGTTTTTTAAAAATAACCAATACTGACTCAGTTGCCATAGATTTTTTGCCAATGGCACGAAATGTAAAAATGTTCCGTATAAAACTTGACGACATGAGGTCAAACAAAGTTTCTCAAAATGGAAAACGCCAAATATCTATCACTTACCCACAAATATTGGGTGTGGAAAACCCTGATATAGCCAAGCGTGTGAACACTATGATGGACGAGTATTTTAATGCCAATACATGGGCTGATAGTTTAGAAAAAGGAGACAAGGACTTTAAAGAAGAAGTCCGCTATGATATAACACAACTTACCAATGAACTTATAAGCGTTTGCAAACACCATCACTTAGATAAAAACGATGGGCATACGCTCTTTGATGACTCACATGGTGTAACCATTAACTTCAAACGAGGTAAAATATACGAACTTCGCGATTTGTTCAAAGCAAATGCTATTGAAGCCCTTAATAAAATGTTATTGGCGCGCATTAGCAAATCTTGCAACAACGCCCTTACACCTGCTATATTGGATAAATGTAAAATGAAAGGTGAAGAAACTACTTCTTTCTCACTTGGAAAAGGCAAAATAACTTTCCACCTTACGGAAAGACTGCCATATCAATCTCGCGGTTGTGGTTATTTGCGCCTTGAATACAAAGACTTACGCGACTTTATCAATCCAAGTGGCCCCCTTAGCGATTATTTATACGATAATACAGAGAAAAAATAACGAGTTTTTGAGTAGTAGTAGCCACCCAAAAGTAATAGACTTCTTGCGAAAGTGTTTTTTAGAAGCCTCACACCCTGCCCTCTCTCCATTTTGAGAGAGGGAAAAGGTACTTTCGCAGGAAGTCT
>JAYTNK010000358.1:0-8984 GCA_043748375.1 Cytophagales bacterium | reverse complement strand
CACGCGAAGCCACGCTGTAAGCGTCTGTTGGCATTGCCACATCACGCAAAAGTCCAATAACAGACGCTTACAGCGTGGCTAAAAGTGTGAAGTTATTTTATACGTTCCTAAGGTATATTTTCACTTTTTACGCCTTTTCAGGTGTTAGAAAAACGAATGACAAATTTACATTTACAAAGTAACTTACCCATCATTTGTTTTGTAACACCTAAAAAGGCATAAAAAACTGCATTTCCTTCCTTAAGCTATTTCTTGCTATTTCACCCAAAGAAAGCTATCTTTGCGCCTCATAAAAAATGTAGGCAAGATGAAAAATATGCGTATTCTCCACCGTTATTTGGGGTATTTTTTGGCGGGCATTATGACCATGTACGCTGTCAGTGGTATTATTTTGATTTTTAGGGATACCGATTTTCTGAAATATGAAAAAAGAGTGGAGCAAAAAATAAAACCTCAAACAGCCTCTGATAAGTTAGGGAAAGCATTGGAACGTAAAAACCTGAAGGTTACTAAAGAAGAAAATGGAGTTGTTTACTTTGAGAACGGAACTTATAACAAAGTAACAGGACTTGCGCAATATACGACCAAAGAACAGCCTTGGTTCATTAAAAGGCTTACGCACTTGCATACTGCGCGTTCAGGCGACCCGTTGTTCTTTATGAATATCTTTTTTGCCTTGTCAGTTTTTTTCTTTGTATTTTCGTCTTTTTGGATGTTTCCAGCCAATTCTGCTACTTTCAAAAAAGGTATGTTGTATGTGTCAGCGGGGATTATTTTGGTGCTAACACTTATTTTATTAGCATAATTTTTGCTATTTTTAGTAGCTTTGGGTAGGCAAGCAAAATAAGTCCATGCTTTGAGTAGTTGGTTTGGTAAAAACTTGCCTGCCCAACTACATGATGAATGTAAACCAAAAAATACTATGTCTTTGACAAAACAAATAGCTAAACATTTGCGGGAAGTCCATATTGGAGGAAATTGGACTTGGTCAAATCTTCAAGAGCATTTGGCAGGTATGACTTGGCAACAAGCTACCACACAAGTACATGGGTTCAACTCCATAGCAACTTTGGTGTATCACATGAATTATTACCTGAACGCAGTAACTGACCGCTTGCAAGGAAAGCCGCTCACGGCAAAGCATGCACTTAGTTTTATCTACACCCCTATAACTTCACAACAAGATTGGGAAAACATGGTAGCAAAGACATGGACTGATGCTGAAGCCTTTGCCGCACAGATAGAGCAAATGCCTGAAAACCTGCTTTGGGAAAACATATCGGTAGAATATGGAAGCTACTATCGCAACATTCATGGCGTGATTGAGCATACACATTATCATTTAGGGCAAATCGTGTTGATAAAGAAATTGCTCGCAGATGCGTAAATTTGTCCTTTTAACACTGCTTTTACTTTCATGTCAATAACCTTTCAAAGAAGGCAAACAAGTAGAGACCCACGCCTAAAATGCTACCTTTTCTTGAAAATATTTTTTTGTTGCGTAAAATTGCAGAAATTTTGCTTCTATAGCCCGAAAGAATTTTTTGTTACCTATGATTGGTTACTGAATAGCCCTTATAAAATCCCTTTTAGTTTTTTGGAGGCTAAAAAAAGCCTATATGTAATAATAAGCACTTTGTAGCGTCTAAGGGAGGGGATACTTATGTCAAGGCTATGCTAAGGATTTGCACTATCTATATATATTTATTTTTTTGTAGTATTAGTAGGCTTTTTGCGCAAGCAAATGAACCTATGATAATCAACTATACTCCTGCTGAATATACGCAGTTTGTAAATAATATACCTCATTTAAATAATGATGCCAAACGATATGTAAAAGAAGCGTTAGCAAATGGCTGGGCTTGCACGCAAGCAGATAACGGAAAGCTCTATTTTGCCACTACAGCAGGTGTTTTAGAATTTGATGGGCAACGTTGGGACGCTTTTTTCTTAATTAAAAATTCTACAGATGATTTTATAGCGGCTCGTAGCATACGGTTTGATAAAAACACCCAAAAAGTGTATGTAGGGGGAGAAAATGATTTTGGTTACTTAGAAAAACAGCCCAACGGCAAACTTATATATGTTTCATTATCAAATAAAATCAAGGCGCGGTTAGAAAAAGCCACAGGCAGACCTCTTGCCGAAATATGGTCTATACAAATTTATAATCGAGAGATTTATTTTCATAGTCGTTTTGGTGTTTTTATTTATGATGGCAAAGAGGTGCGCGTTATTCCCACAAAAGAAAGCTATCACCGTTTGTTTTTAGCTAACAAAAAACTCTATCTTCGCCAAGATAGTCTTGGGTTGTGCCGCTTAGAAAATGACAAATTTGTGCCTGTCAATTTTGGGGAAGCCTTCGCCCCTGCCAGCTTTCAAATTTCGGGCTTAATACCCTATTACAAAGGGGGGCTTCTCGTAGGTACACGGCGCGAAGGCTTGTTTATTTATGGCGAATATGGTGAAACCAAACAAACCACCTTGAGCAAAAAAGAAATCTCGCCTACGCTCGATGCTCAGCTAAAAGAGTCGCAAATTTACCATATTCTCCAGTTAGCCAATGGCAACATCGCCATTAGTACGTTGCGCAACGGTTTATTTATCCTTGACCGAGACCTTCATTTATTGCATCATTTGAACGAAGCGAACGGTTTGCAAACCAACAGTGTGTTATATACTTTCCAAGATAAAGAAGGCTATATTTGGATAACAAGTTTTAATGGTATAAGTAAAATAGAACTGAATACGCCGTTATCGCGTTGGAATGAAAAACAAAATATTACAATGGGACTCAATTCCCTAGTAAAATACAAAGCGGATGTGTACGCCACTTGCAATGTTGGTCTACTAAAATTAGACAAAAAAACAAATGCTTTTCAACTTGTACCTGGTATTTTGACGCAAGCATTTGCCTTAAATGAAGTGCAGATAGCAGGCAAGGAACGTTTGTTCATAGGCGCAGATAATCTTTACGAACTTATAGATGGGGTAGCGGTACCGTTATTAAAATTACAAGGGCGAACTATTATTACTAATATTGTACATCTTCCTACCCAACCCGATGTCTTATATTGTCTTTCAAACAGTGAGAAAATGCTTAAAGTTACTTATCTGCAAGGCAAAGTTGAAAAAATGGAGGTTATTAGCATAACAAATCCCGGTAACCAAAATTTGGCTTTTATAGACAAAGAAGGTGGTTTTTGGCTGAGTAACTTAAAAGACCCCGAAGGCAATATTTTCAAAATATATAACCCTAAAGAAGACAAAATAACCCTAAAATATCCTAAAACTGCTTTTAAAAATTTGCCTGTTTTGAAAGCAACTGAACGCTTTGAGGTCAATGTTACGGCAGATTTTGCAGGCAATATCATGGCAAATTTAGGCGGGGAAATTTATATATTAGACCCTCAAACAAAGGCGTTTGCGCATCAACCTGCTTATCGCCAAGCCCACCATGTACCTGATTCAGCTAATTTTTATTTTATAGGAAATCATGAGAAACGTTTTGCACTCTATGCCACCACAAAAGATAGGGATTGGGATTTATTCATCACACCCACAGGCGCAGGCACTTATAAAACAGACTCTGTTTCCAATAGATTCTTCTTCGAAAATGGGTGTCAATTTCGCTTTTATGATGCAGATAAAAAAGAAGTTTGGTATGCAGGGCAGAAAGTCTTGTATAAACATGATTTGAACGTCAAACAAAAATATAACACCTACTTTCCTGCTTATATACGAACTGTCCAACCACTTCATAATCCAGATTCATTGGTTGTGCATGATATTTTTGGAGATAATCCAAAGGCTCATTGGCAACTTGCCTACACGCAAAATAGCCTGCGGTTTGAGTTTTCAGCGGTAGATTTTAGCAACAAAGAGAAGGTGAAGTTCAGGTATTTTTTAGAAAATAATGACCTTAAATGGTCAGATTGGACATTAGAAGCTTACAAAGAATATACGAACTTGCCTGAAGGCATTTATACGCTTCACTTACAAGCTCAAAATCATTATGGTTTTTATAGCCAAACAGCCAGCTTCACGTTTGTAATTCTTGCCCCTTGGTACAGAACTTGGTGGGCATATTTGGTGTACGTGTTGGTAGGAGGATTATTAGTTTATCTGTTAATTTATTTAAATCTCCGCCGTTTGCGCCAACAAAATGAATATTTAGCCCATGAAGTGCGTAAACGAACCTTAGAAATAGAAGAACAAAGAGATGAGATTTTGGCTCAATCAGAAGAATTAAGGCAATCTAACGAGGAAGTGTATGCGCAAAAAGAGGAGATAGAAAGCCAACGTGATGTAGTTGAAAAACAAAATAATGAACTCGTAGATAGCATTGCGTATGGCAGTCGCATTCAAGCGGCTATGTTGCCATTCAAAGAGCGTATCAGTCTGACCTTGCCTGCCTATTTTATATTTTTCAAACCGAGAGATGTAGTTTCAGGTGATTTTTATTGGTTTCATGACACAAATCCACAGGAAAAGCAGGCAGGCAAGTCGGTTATTGCTGTGGCAGACTGTACAGGACATGGCGTGCCAGGTGCGTTCATGAGTATGATAGCCAACCAAATCATATATGAGGTAGTTATCAAAAAACAAGTCCTTGAAGTAGATATTATCCTCAACCAACTCCATTTAGAGGTCAGACGTACCTTGCGACAATACGAAACAGACAACCGCGATGGCATGGATATAGGTTTGGTCGTGTGGGACAAAGACAAGCACTTACTCGAATTTGCAGGAGCAAAAAATAACATGCTCTATTTTCGAGAGGGCGACTCCATCATAATAAAGGGCGATAAACAACCCATAGGTGGCGAACAGCGCGAAATAGTGCGCACTTTTACAAAAAACACCATCGAGCTTTCAGCACCTATTACGTTTTATCTTTATTCTGATGGTTTCCAAGACCAATTTGGCGGAAGCGAAAACAAGAAGTTTAGCCCAAAGCGATTACGCGATTTATTGACTGATATTCATACAAAAGAGATGCCTAAGCAAGCAGAAATTTTAGAAAATACTTTCATGAAATGGCAAGAAGAAGGACGCGAACGCCAAACAGATGATGTATTAATATGGGGGGTTAAGATGTAGTTTTCCTCTCTAAAGAGTGTATAATATATTGTGTAAATTTTCTGAACTGCACGTTTCTATTTAGGCAGGTATCGCTCGCCTGCCCCAAGCTTTATGCGCTCAAGGTTTTTGATAGCTGATGAGCTAATATGTTCAAATTGTTGGTCGCAGGCAATAAAGATAATATCCAAGTTGGGTTTCATATCCTCCATAAACCGCCATTGATTTATCTCATAATCCAAGTCATCGCCATTGCGCAAACCGCGTATAAGCGTAGGGTGGCAGTATTTCTCTTTTTGTATGATATAATCGGTGAGAAAACCCACAAATGGCTCGACTTGCCTGTAGCGCAGAGCGGGTATATCCAATGGTTTCTTAACAGAATCTGTCTTGTCGGGATTGACACCTTGTGTAATAATCACTTTGTCAAATATCTTTTCAGCTTTTTCTAAGATGTTCAGATGTCCAGAGTGAAAGGGATTGAATGAACCCGCATAAACGCCCATGCGTGGGCGAAATTGTTTTACGTAATCATGAAGTGCGCACAGGTTTTGTGCATTTTCAGGATATTCGCGTATGAATGTATCCAAGACGTGCAGGCGAGCTACTTTGTAAATACCATAGTCTAACCATTGGTATTCTTTAAAAATTTGTCTTTCCCATTCCAATAGTTCTGAAAAAGAGGTATGGCTCACAATACGCATATCTAAGGCGCAAAATACACGTCCCAATTTATCGCTCGCCTGATGGGATTTAGTGGCTAAAATAATATCGCGAATTTGTATAGCATTTGCGTGTGAGTGGGCATATTGCATGAATACTTGTGCCGACTGCTCCTCGTTATTATTCGCACGAACATCATATACCCAATCGTGAAAAAATGCCACAACTTGCAGAATCTCCTTCTCTTCTTGTGCCAAATCACCTTTTTCAGCAAGTGTTGCGATATCCTGCAATAGCTTGTTTAAGTGTGTTTCGGTATGATAATAGCGGTGTGGTTCGCGCCAAGCACACGCTACTTGTGCAATGTCTGTCATGCCATATTCTGCTAACAGTGAAGCATAAGGCGAGTAAAATTCCATGCGAGGAGTAGATTTTTTTGCAAAGGTATAAAAATTTTATTAAAAAAATAGCGGCGAAATTCACCGCTATGTAAGCTATTAAATTTTAATTTTCCCCATATCAGCCGTATGTTTATCTTTGCCAAGCCCACCAAGATATGGACATTCGAGCAAGCTTTGTGTGCCTTTAAAAGCTACTTCTGTTTTTTGGTATCCAAAAGTATCAGCGAGAGGCAGTGTAGTTTGCATATCACCTGTGCCTATTTCCACATCGCGCATGGTAATTTGTGCAGGGTGTTCATAATTACAAGCGTGGGTGATTTCTAAAATTTCTTTGCGCAAGGTTTTCATATAATTGTAAAACCTTACGGATTTCAAGGTGGGGTCAAGTCCGCTTTGCAGCCATTTATTTTGGGTAGCTACTCCTGCAGGGCAATGATTTGTATGGCAAATTTGTGCCTGAATACAACCAATCGACATCATAGCTTCGCGCGCTACATTGACCATGTCGCAACCCATTGCAAACGCCATGATAGCTTTGGCAGGGAAGCCCAAACGTCCTGAGCCAATAAACACGATTCGGTCGGTTAAACCACGCTCAAGAAATATTTTGTAGATGCTGGTAAAGGCGAATTGAAACGGCAAAGAAACATGGTCTGCAAATGAGTGTGGTGCGGCACCTGTACCTCCCTCGCCTCCGTCCACCGTAATAAAGTCAGGACCCTTGCCTGTTTTTACCATTAGGTCAGCCATTTCTTTCCACATATCCAACTGTCCTACGGCTGATTTAAAGCCTACAGGCAAGCCTGTTGCTTCTGCTATACTTTCCAAAAAGTCTAATAATTCAGGTACATTTGTAAATGCACTATGGTAGGCAGGCGAGAGCGCATCTTTGCCCATCTCGAGTCCGCGAATTTCTGCAATCTCAGGAGTAACTTTTGCTCCAGGTAGTATGCCGCCTTTACCAGGTTTTGCACCTTGCGACATTTTCACTTCTACGGCACGTACAAAAGGATTTTTTTGTGTAAGCTCGACTAATTTATCCATCGAGAACTTGCCTGTAGCTTTGTCGCGTACACCAAAATAACCTGTCCCAAAGTGAAATATTACATCTGAACCATAAGAATGATATGGGGAAAGTCCACCCTCGCCTGTATTGTGATAGCAACCTGCCATTAACGCGCCTTTGTTTAAGGCAGTCATGGCATTTTTGGAAAGTGAGCCGTAACTCATAGCCGAAATATTGGCTACCGAGTATGGTCGCCAAGGTCTACGTCTTTTATTGGCAACACCCATTATTTTTGCGCAAGGCAAAAAATACGGGTCTGTTAAATGAGGGTGGTTTTCAGCAGGTTTGTAGGGAAACATGGCAGGATTGATAAATACGTGCCCTGCAGCATATAAATCCTTGTCTGTACCAAACCCTTCGTAGTTATTTTCTTTTTTGGAAGAGGCATAAATCCAAGCTCGTTGGCTACGATTGAACGGCAACTCTTCACGGTTATTGGCTACAATGTATTGCCTCAATTCAGGTCCGATTGACTCTAAAAAATAACGTAGTCGTCCTAATACAGGAAAGTTGTGTTTGATGGTTTGGCTTTTATTCCGAAGGTCGCTAATAAGCATCCACAGCAGTATAAAGGGCATTATCACTAATAAATAGTGAAACCAATGTGCCTCAAAGTTATAAAGGCTTTCTAAAAAAGCGTTGATATATGCCCACATAATTTTTTAGGGGTAAGAATTTGAAGATAAACTTACCGTAAATTTAGCACGTTTTGTACCAAAATATGTTTTTTTGGTATTTTTTCTTTATTTTTGTTGAAATCTTTGTTTTGGCTGTAAATTAACTAATCTATTTTTATTTATATATTTCAAAATGCACCTTGTAAAAATTACTGTTCCGATTGTTTTTATTGAAATTTTAATAGCCGAACTAAGCGAAGCCAGCTATGAAGCCTTTGAAGAGGTAGAAACAGGGTTGCTTGCCTACGTACCAAACGAACTATACAATGAAGATGTATTGCTCGAATTGCAACAAAATTATAGCGAGGCTTCCTTTACTTATACTGTAGAAGTAGTTGAGCAAGAGAATTGGAATGCCCAATGGGAAGCAAATTATGACTATGTAGTGGTGGCTGATGTATGCTTGATAAAGAGCAGTTTCCACCAAATAGAGCGGAAATATCCGTATGAGATTTTGATAAATCCCAAAATGTCATTCGGAACTGGTCATCACGAAACAACTACGCTTATGCTTGAGCATATTCTTGAATTAGAAGTGGCAGGCAAGCGTGTACTTGATGCAGGTTGCGGTACGGGTATTCTGGCTATCCTTGCCTACCAACGCCACGCTGCACAAGTGCAAGGCTTCGACATAGATGAATGGCCTGTTGCCAATGCTTTAGAAAATGTTACTTTGAATAACTGCCCCAACCTTGATATTTGGCAAGGCGACATTCAAACCGTGCCGATTGCTGAAAAATACGACATACTTATCGCAAATATTCAGCGCAATGTGTTGATGGCAGAGATGCAACACTATGCAGCGCGTTTAGCCCCACAAGGCATATTATTGTTAAGTGGTTTTTATGAAGCTGATGTAGTTGATTTGTGCGCTTGTGCAGCTGAATACCAACTTAAATTTGTCAGTCAAAAAATGAAAAATAATTGGGTTGCCCTTAAATTGCAACTATTATCCTAAAGGGGTTGTTTAGTTGAATTTTTCGGCGGTAAAAAATACGTATTTTGGCGTGAAATGAGGCAGATTTTGCAGTCGTAGCAGGTCGCTACAACGAAAAATCTAACGAAATTACAACCCAAAAGACGTTTTTTAACAAC
>JAYTNK010000357.1:0-6682 GCA_043748375.1 Cytophagales bacterium | reverse complement strand
AGGAATTAGATGTACAAGCCGCAGAGTTATTGCGCGTAATAACTGCTCTAAATTGATAATTATCCAACACAATTGGCGTATTGGTAATACTCATAGTATAGGTAGCGGTTGGCGGAACGCTTGTACCTGATATATTGGTAAAAGTGCCACCTCCCATACCATTTACTACATTTACCCAACCACTGCCATCATTTGCCTGCCATCGGTAGGTAAAACCTGTCGCGGCATCAGAAGCAGAAGCTGTAAATGAAAAACTACTATTCGTGCCTGAACAAACCGTTTGATTAGCAGGCCCACTGCTTGGTGCAAAAGTAGGAAATGGCTCTATCACTACAGGCGTAGTAGCGACTGCCCCACCTGTACACAAAGCTACATCTATTACAGTAAGTTTAGCAATATAACTACCAGGCGTGGGGAAAGTAAACGTTACATTAGGCCCTGAGGCAGTACCCATTAAAGTACCTGTAGTATCTGCCGCAGGAGGTCCCCCTATACTTTGGAAAAATCTCCACCCATACACCAACGTATTTGGCGTAACACTTGTAGTTGCTGTACCTGTAAATGTAACCGTTTCATTAGGACACTTAACAGGTGGTGCTATATTAATGGAAGTAATGTTAATACTTGGATTGACTATAGTGATTGCTCTCCTAATTTGGGCTGGGCAACCATCAGGGGTTCCTCCTTGATTGAAAGCTGTAAGTATATTTAATTCTACTAAATATGTTTTAGCTGTAGTAAATGTAAAAGCTGTATTTTGAAAACTCGTACCAGGCGACATAGTTGGATTTGTAGAAACCAACACAGGGTCAGTCGCATTAGGTCCGTCGTATATCACCCAATTCCAACGATTTATCTGGGGTGCCAAAGCAGGTCCAGTCAAAGGGTCAGGCGAACTCAAATCTGCAAAATTAACCAATACATCTCGGCAAATTTGTCCACCCCCTGTCCATGTAAAATTAGCATTTGGTCTGCCACTCACATCAACACGCCCCACTATGCTTGCATACCCTACTTTACAGTTGGTGCTGTTGTATAAATTCATGATAGGCAAAAAACTGCCTGAAATGGTGTAAGTGTGATTAGATATAGCTCCACCAGGAAGGGGTATGATACCGCTTGTAGTACCGTCACCATAATCCCATTCAATGTTTACAGGATTGCCTTGCAAACTTCCTGCATTGAACGTAACACTTTGAGGTTTACACAAATCTTTAGGCAAGAAATCAAAAGTACCTCTTGGTCCATCTACTGTAACAAAGTTATTCAATGTTTGGGTATATACACAGCCTGTAGCAGGGTTTGTAGCAGTAAGCACAATGTTGAAAATACCTGGCGCATTAGGCACTACATATTCATTGGTTGCATTTTGCGTATTTGCCTGATTGCCATCACCAAATTGCCAGTTAAATTGCCATGAAGCCAAGTTAGCAGGCGCAGGACTTATAACCGCAGTGAAAAAGCCTGTTTTAGGAGGACAGTCCAAAGTCAAAGGGCTCACACTAAACGTACCTGCCGCGCTCCTTGCCTGCACTACCACTTGCAAATTATTTACAGTAACATTTTGTGTTACTGTTCTCACACAACCATTTGCTGACGTAACCGTCAAACTCACAGGGAAGGTTTGAGAAGTACCAGGTGATACTGCCGCGTATGTATAAGTAGGATTGGGACTTGTGCTTGTATCGCCATTGCCAAAATTCCACAGATATGTGGCAGGCAAGACAGCATTCGTATTCGAAGTGAAGTTTATTGTATTTGTAACACAAGCTGTAGGGGCTGTAAAACTCACTGTAGGCAAGGGGCTTACAATCACCTGTACTGTGGTTGATGCCTCACAACCAGGTGTTGTGGGTGTACCAGACTGTAAAGTATTATTATCTTTTACAGTAAGGGTTACCGTATAAGTACCCGCATTGTTGAAAATGTGCGTAGCATTCTGACCATTGCCTATATTGAATATACCAGAGGCAGGATCGCCAAATCCCCAATTCCAATTTGTAATCATGCCCGCAGGTACTATGGTTGAATTGCCTGCAAAGTTTACGGTTGAACCTGCACAAGCCAATATAGTGGGCGCGCCTGTAATAACAGGAATAGGACCATGTATGGTAACACTACCTGTAGGGCTGTCATATTCGCAACCATTGCTCAAGCGAACTTTTAACCTGGGTAGGTAAGGTGTCAAACTTGGGACATATACGTGGGTAGTTGTCGCTCCACCAGGGGCAGGCAAGAACGCCGTAACATTGCCATCAGCAAAATCCCATTGATAGTCTGTAATGGTTACACCAGGTGCCAAACTTGTAGAGGTACTTGTAAAATCTACCCCATTGATAGAACAAGCAGGTGTGGTGCTTGTAGTAAAACTCGCTGCCGCCGCTACTGAGATAGTAACGGTTTGAGTAGCCGTACTTGTACATGTACCATCGTCTGCAGTTAGTGTAACTATGTATGTGCCAGGTCCAGCAAATGTATAAGGCCCGTTCAAAACAGAAACATTTGTACTGCTTATAGGCAACGACGCGTCCCCATAATCCAAAGTATAGACGGTTATTGTTGATGAAGAGGCTATAGTACCCGCAGTAGTAAAATTAGCAGTAGTGCTTCCGTTACACAAATTAGGTGCTAATACATTCAACGCCGCAAAAGGACCTGTAATATTGAAACTGCCTGAGAAAGCAGTAGCCATTGGACAGCCATTGTAGTATGCTATCACACCATAATTTTTAGTGCCTGTAGTAGAGTATGTATTGCTTACACTAAAGGGAGGAAAGGCATCACGTATAATAACACCACCACCAAAATCAACTACAATACTATCAGGCACAGCACCCACCCCAAAAGTAGGTGTAACGGTGGTTAAACCTGTGCAACCAGTCGCTCCCGCTCCAGAAATGGTAGCACCTGTGACAGTCAAAGGAGCACCCACAAAAATAGAACGATTGGCTGTTACTTTACGTACACAACCACTTGGTGTTCTGATTTCAAAAGTAGGATTGAATGTGCCACCCGTTGTATAAGTATGACTTATGGTAGCAGGAATATTTAAAGGGAAAGGTTGAGGCGGAGCTTGGATATCAACTTCAGGAGTTCCATCTCCATTAAAATCTATCAAGTAACGGCTAACCCCTTCAGTAGCAGAACCTGCCAAACTAAAATTAATAGTCAAAGGCTGGCAACCAAAATTATTTACACTTAGCACATTCATCACCGCAACAGGCTCTGAAATAGTAAGCACTTTAGTAATCGTATTGCTACAGCCTGTCAAGTTATCTGTTACAGTGAATGATACATTGTAAGTACCATACAAATCAAAGGTATTAGACGGATTGTAGAGTGTGCTTATGGGGCCAGGGTTTACGCCTACATTATTTGTTTCGCCAAAATTCCAAACATAACTATAGTTGGGGTTATTAGCAAACAAGGGCGTAAAAACTACAGCTTGTGGAATACTACAATAAACACCAACAGGCGAGTTACTAAAGTCTGCAACAGGCGCGGAAATTACGGTATAAGGTTTTACTACAGTTCTCACACAACCGTTAGGGTATGTAACAGTCAAATTGATATTGCGCAAGCCAGGCGTAGTAAAAGTTACACTTGGGCTTGTGCCTGTGGCTGTAGAAGGCGTAGCACCCGCACCAAAATTCCAGTTATAGGAAGATGCGCCTGAAGTTGAATTGTCATTGAAATTTACACTTGTATTCGTGCAAGAACTTGGTGTTAAGGGATTGAAATCTGCAATAGGATTTGTAAGTACTACTGCATTAGGATTGGTGTAAGTGTCTATACAACCTGTAGAAGAAGTAGCCTTAAGTTGAACCTTGTATGTACCAAACCCAGTATAATTGAAAGTAGGATTGACAGCATTTGAAGTACCTAAAACCGTTACGCCATCTGTATCAAAAAATGTCCAATCATATAAACTAATAGAACCTGCTGGCGGAGGCAAGCTGGCTATAGAGGAAGTATTGGTAAAACTCGCTGTATAAGGTAAGTTACATGGAGGAGGTACTGTAGCCACAGTAAAATTCGCCGTTGGTTTGTGCCTTATGGTTACATAAGATGTACGCACACGTGTTCCTGCACATTCTTCCAAAGGACCGGCTTTTGTATAAACTGTAAGGGTAACTTGATAGACACCAGGCACTGTATAAATATGAGAAGCAGTCGCAACAGGCGCGCCTACTGTAATGGTATTGCCATCCCCAAAATTCCAAACGCGCCTATCTACTACGCCCACTATAGGGCTATTATATATCGTTTCATCTATAAAATTAACCTGTTGAGGAATACACCCATTCAAAGGCGTACCCGAAAAAGTAGGTATAATATTTGTGTAAACTATTACTTGATTGGTTCTACTTGCTAACAATACATTTCCAAAAGTCGGTCCATCATACACACGCAATAAGACATCATACACGCCTGGCGCAATATAAGCACGTGAGGTAGCATTCAATCCTAAAGTGGGTTGTGCGCCAGACGTGGTACTATTACCAAAATCCCAGTGGTAATACAATGCAGGTGGATTGGTAGGTCCTGTATAAGTAGCTACAAAGCCATAAGTGGCCAACTGGCAACCGTTTTGAGTTATGGTGGATACAAAATTTACTGATTGGGCTTTCACGTATGTGTTAGCACCTACCAATAATAATAAAGCAAGGCAAGTAAAACGGTATAAATTTTTCATATTGTCCTGTAGAGGATAAGATGGAGGTGTATTAAAAGTGCTTATTTCAAAAAATGGTATTAAAACATTTAGTTCTGCAAATCTATAAAAATTATGTTGAAATTAACAAGTAATTCACAACATTTTTAGAATAAATGCGACAAACAATGCTTATTGTGGGACGAACAGCTTGAATGCAGGAGTGAATGTTTACACAAAGCTGAGGCTTTTAATTTGGATAAAAAAATCTTTTGTCAGAATGAAGTGCTTTTGAAAGGGTATTTTTTTATTGTGCGAATTTTCGTGCTAATCTACCTAAAAAAATTAGCTCCAATAACGTTCCCCTATGCTTTTGCTTGCCCCATGTTCAGCACGGAATAATATAGGACTACACACAATATTTGGTAAAAACCAAAAACAGGCAAGTAACACGCCTTTTGTTTGATATCAAAAAATTCTATGGCAGTCAAAAGACTTTACCAAAGACTTTACCAATGGTTTTCCCCAAATTTTTTCTACAAAAATGGACAGCTAAAAACGCCTAAACAGTAGAATGAAAAGACGAAAGTATTGTATCTTGCCTGCCCCTGCTTAGTTTTGGCAGGCAAGTTCGAAACTTGCCTGCCCCTACTTAAGGATAAAAAATATAGTTTATTTAATTCTCAATTCTTGAGAGGTTTTTGCTTGTATTAAAAAAGGGGAAATATTTTTTTATAACCCAAAACAACGATTAAGTATTGGCTTAATAGAATTGATGCCTATGCCAAGTCATAGTCAGCTTAAAACACCTTTTACATTCTTAAAAACAGCTCCTTGAGCGTGTCGCGACTAATTATCTGTTCCCAATTTTCTCCTATGGCGTGTTTCCACATATGCGTCAAAGCCCAAGAAATATCTATCATTTTCTCCACTTCTGCTGGTTTCCAAGTAGCCGAAAGGTTTTGCGGAATATAAATTTCATGATACTTCACCATTTCCTTAAATTCTGCTACACCTGTGGGGTAATAATCAGCTAATTGATTGAAAACAATACAGTTAGCAATCCCATGCCTTGTACCAAATACGTAGGAAAGCCCATAGGAAAGCGCATGGCAAACACCCACTTCAGAATAGGTAAGGCTCAAACCACCAAAATAAGAGGCAACCATCAATTTCTCATCATTTTCGATAGTCTGTCCGCTATTTTTGCCCAAATAAACTTCTCTACAAAGGTCAAGGGCTTTGTACCCGTATGCTTCGCTAAAAGTGTTTTTTAGGTTACCCGTCATAGATTCTATGCAATGTATGTAACAATCCATGCCCGTATAAAACCAGTCGTTGCGTGGCACGCTTGCGGTAAGGGCAGGGTCAAGCACAATTTGGTCAAATACTGTCCAGTCGCATTTTAACCCTAACTTTTTAGTTGGGCCAGTAAGTACCGCTGTCATTGAAACCTCTGCACCTGTTCCTGAAATAGTGGGTACGCCTACGTGATAAATACCCGCTTTTTTAATGAGATTTAGTCCTTGATATTGAACAGATGAGCCTTCATTGGTAAACATCAATGACAGTGCCTTTGCTAAGTCCATCGCGCTCCCACCACCTATGCCAATTACACCCGCAGGCAAGCCTTTTGAGGCGAGGTAGCGGTCGCGTATTTCGTCTATTTGGGAGGTCTTGGGTTCTTCCCCACCACAATATATAAGTTCTACTGCATCAGTTGCTTCAATGGGGAGTTGCTCAAGCAAAGCCTTGCCTGCGAAATAATCATCTACAAGAAAAAGCATATAACCTGCCCCAGTATGGCGGTGTGGTGCTATGATTTCGCCCAATTTAGCAAAGCTATCGCGCCCATAGGCGCACTTAGTTACACTTTTGAAATTTTTAAACATACACGTTATTTGTTTCAGTTGTCAATATTCAATTGATTATGGGGTTGTTTAGTTGAATTTTTCGGCGGTAAAAAATGCGTATTTTGGCGTGAAATGAGGCAGATTTTGCAGTCGTAGCAGGTCGCTACAACGAAAA
>JAYTNK010000356.1:0-5553 GCA_043748375.1 Cytophagales bacterium | reverse complement strand
TGGTTTAAAAATAATGAAGATTTGACACATGACACCGAAAAGCCTGAGAAATTAACCAAAACTACCCTTGAGATTTCTAAAAAATTAAAAGAGAAATTCTTTAAACAACTGGATTAAGGAATGGTTATTAAATAAAGTGACGCTATTTAAATGACTGTAGCGTAGGCTTTAGCCTGCGTGGTGATAATACGCAGGCTAAAGCCTACGCTACTGATGATCATTTTATTTAATTCTCATTCCTAAGGTAAGGCGAAACAAAATTTAAGCGAAGAGATTGCTTGTAAAAGTACCTCTTCGCTTTTTGTGTTTTTATGCAGATACTATGTGCTGTTCCAACACAGCAGCCAATGTTTGTAAGGGAATAGTTCCTGAATGTCGCCAAACAATCTCCCCATTTTTGAATAATAACATTGTAGGAATACTTTTGATTTGATAATGTGTAGCCGCAGACTGGTTCTTGTCAGTATCTACTTTGATAACTTTTACCTTGTCTTCAAACTGAACGCCTACTTGTTGCAATATAGGCACCATCTGTTTGCAGGGAGCGCACCAATCAGCATAAAAATCTACTAAAGTGGGCGTTTCGGATTGGGTAAGTTCTGAAAAAGATTTCATAAATAATAAAACATTTGATAAAAATACCTTCCTGATAAGGTTATGGAATAACAAAATATAGATGCCTATAGTTGCAAATACAAACCAGTTGGATTAGACTTCTTGCAAACGGTGCTAATTATTTTAGGACTTATGCAAAAGCATCACAGACGGTGCGCTTGTATTATAAATGTTTTCTTTTAAAACGATTTTTGGGGTTTAATCTTTTTGCTAATTTCCAAAATAATAGATGCAAAAGCTATTTTTATGTATATATTTGCCTACTAAATTTTAACATATTCTGATGCAGACGCTTTTATCTTGCCTACAAACCGAAGCTATAGCCCACGACTTAACTGTAAACACTCCATTTCTGCTCAATAATCCTGATAGATTTTATTTTGTGCAGTCGGGGCAAGTGCATATTTATACGGTGCGCATAGAAGATGAGCTACCTGTAGGGCAACGCTTCTACTTTATAGACGCGGTGGCAGGCAAGCTGATTCTAAGCATCGCAGATGAAAATAACCAATTAGGTTTCTTGGTAGATGCCTTAGAAGAAACACGCATTTATGAATGTACACAAGCGCAAATACACAAATGGCTCACCCACCCTGACTTAAAAGAACAGTTGGTCGACTTATTTGATGAGGCTATAGAAACTATTACAGACGCGCTCGCACAAAACAAAAACCACCCCAATCAAACTGCGCAAGTTTTGGTACAAGGTAAAGAAAAATTGATACTTCGACAAGGTGAATTGCTATCGGTACAGCGTGGTGTTGTCTGGGCAAAAATAAGCGCGAACAAATTAAACAACTTGCGATACAATGTATATACAAACTTTCCTTATATAGATGAAGATGACAAAACAGATGTACTTATTCCCCTTACACGACATACCTTGCTCGCCTCCGAACGCAATGTAGGAATCAAATTTATACAATCTTATGAGGCATTGGATTTAATAGATGCCTTGCAAGGCTGGAAACTTTTGCACGCGCCTATCATCACCATAGAGCGAAACGAAATAGCGATGGGGCAGATGATAGACCAACAATTATTGGAGAAACGATATGCCAAACAAGTAGCTAACGCCCAAGAAGCCTTGCAAGAGGTACAGGCGGTACTCAACCCTGCTATTCAAAATAAATATGCCCAATGGACAGACAAAAGCGCGGCAGGAAGCGATAACCCGCTGTTTCAAGCCTGTCAAATCATAGCAGGACAACAAGACATCAAACTAAACTTTCCTGCCGAATTGAGCGAAAATGACCCACTCGCGTCTATCATGCAAGCCTCGCAAACACGCTACCGAGAAGTACTGTTGCAAGGGCAATGGTACACGAAAGACATGGGCGCAATACTTGCCTTTGAAGTTGATACTGCAGAACCTATTGCCTTGATTCCTATCAATGGGTATCAATATGAAGCCTACAAACCTAAGACAAAGGAAACGTGGAAAGTGAATGCCAGCAATAGCGCACACATCGACAAGCTTGCCTACGTATGTTATGCCTCGTTTCCAAATCGCGCTATTGGTTTGTGGGACTTGGTGCGCTTCGGAATATTGTCTGACCGAAAAGCTGTTTATTTACTGCTCTCTATGGCAGCAGGAGCTACCCTCTTAAGTATGCTCTTGCCTATTATTACAGAGCTATTATTTGATTTTGTGATACCAAATGCCCGTTATTTTGACTTAATTCATGTCGCCTTAGGCTTGTTTATGACTACAATGGGATACCTGCTCTTTCGCCTTACGGAAGGCTACGCACTTTTAAGGATAGAAACCAAGTTAGACAGCCGTATGCAAGCTGCCGTTTGGGATAGGATACTTAACTTGCCTGCCACCTTCTTCAGAAAATTTAGCACAGGCGACCTCGCAGACCGCGCTATGGGTTTGAATCATATTCGCCAAATGCTTTCAGAGTCGGTTATCATGGGTTTGTTGGGAGGAATGTTTGCTGTTTTAAATTTTGGATTGTTGTTTTACTACAGCTTTGCGTTGGCTATGCTCGTCTTGGCATTGGTAGGGGTAGAGGTTGGCTTAATGTTTTGGCTCGGCAGTAGGCAAGTCGCCCTTGAAAAGCTCGCAAAAGCACACGAAGGAAAAGTACAAGGTATTATCTTGCAATTACTGTCAGGTATAGCTAAATTTAGGGTAACAGGCACCGAGATACGTGCTTATACCTATTGGTTAAGGCACTTTAAAGATATGAAGCTGGCAAATTTCAAAGCCTTGCAAGTCCAAAACCAACAAATGAATCTCAACGTCATTGTCCCACTAATTGGTGCAATGGTGCTTTATATAGGTATTATTTATTTGGGCGAATCCCGCAAAATGACCACAGGCTCTTTCCTTGCTTTTTATGCCGCGTATGGTGCGTTTATAAGTGCAATACTAAGCGGAAGCCACGCCCTCCTTACTGTATATAGTATTATGCCTATTTATGACCGCGTAAAGCCGATTTTACAGGCTTTGCCTGAAACAAGTCAGGCAAAAATAAACGTAGGCAAGCTCAAGGGGAGGATAGAAATAAGCCAATTAAACTTCCGATACCAAGCCGACACGCCATTGGTGTTGCAAGACATCGAATTGGAACTTAAAGCGGGCGAATATGTAGCGTTTGTAGGTGCGTCTGGCTCTGGAAAGTCCTCGTTAATACGCCTTTTGCTTGGGTTTGAACAAGCGGAGAGTGGCACGATATTCTTTGATAATCACGACTTGAGCCAACTCGATATACGAGGAGTACGAAGACAAATAGGTGTGGTTTTGCAAGACGGACAACTCGTGCCTGGTGATATTATGTCGAACATTATTGGTACTTCTCCGCACCTTACCGCAGAAGATGCATGGGAAGCCTGCCGTATGTCGGCTCTCGAAGAAGATATTAAGCGTATGCCGATGGGTATGCACACTGTCATAAACGAAGGCGCAAGTACGCTTTCAGGCGGACAACGACAAAGGCTGCTAATAGCCCAAGTATTGGTACATAAGCCACGGATTTTGATATTTGATGAAGCCACCAGTGCCTTAGACAACCGCACGCAAGCCGTAGTAACCCAAAGTTTGAACAAATTACAAGCCACACGAATCGTAATAGCCCACCGACTTAGTACTATTCAAGACGTGGATAGAATTATTGTCTTCGACAAAGGGCGTATCGTGCAACAAGGCTCTTTTGAAGACCTCATGGCGACTGAAGGCGTATTCAAAACACTCGCTATGAGGCAGTTGGAGTAACCCATATAGTTATCTATGACTTTTGCTTCTTTTCCATGAAATGGGGGATTTGGGCAAAAAATCTACAAGATGGGCATTTGGAGAGGGAGGGAAAAAGGTTAAAAAGGCAACAAGCGAAAGCCCTATGGATATTTAATGTGGGTAAGGAACAAAAATTAAATAAGATGACGATTTCACTCACGCGAAGCCACGCTGTAAGCGTCTGTTGGTATAGCCACATGGCACAAAAGCGCGGTAACAGACGCTTACAGCGTGGCTAAACAATGTCATCTTATTTTCTACTCGTTCTCAAGAAGGTATTTAGGCTATTTTGAAAAATATGTTTTTATATACAACTAATCTTGCCTACATTTGCCTGAAAATTATCCTAATTTTTTGATGATATGATTTCTCTAAAATTACAAACTGACATACAACCTGAACAAACGGCTATCTATTTAGTAGAAAGCCATGATAAATTTGACCAACGCGGTTTAAGTCAGCCCGAAATAGCGTATTTAGAACAACGCTACGAGAATAAAAAGACGATAACTATGCTCAATCGATACACACATCAAATTTATGTAGTGTGTCCTGAACAAAATGATAAGCCCGTACCCGTTTATAAACGCTTAGAAAGTTATCGGTGTATGGGTTATGAATTGTTGCAAACCCTCAAAAGTGAAAAAAAAGAAAGCGTTACCGTTCAATTTTACCCTAATCTTAAAGCAGAAGGATTAGCTTTTGTAGAAGGGTTGTTGTTGAGTACATATCAGTTTTTGCCTTATAAAAGTGAGGCAGAAAAAGAAAGAATAAAACTTTCTTCTATAGAAGTAATAGGCGATGCTTTAACACAAGCGGAGCTTGACGAGCTTTCAAATCTTGTAGCAGGCAATCATTTATCACGGCGTTTGGTAAACGAACCCAGTAACTATCTTACGGCTACAAAACTTTCGGAAGAAATAGAAATAGCAGGCAAGGAGGCTGGCTTCTCTGTAGAAGTATTTCACAAGTCTAAAATTGAAAGTCTGGGTATGACAGGCTTGCTTACTGTAAATTTGGGCAGTCAATTACCCCCAACATTTACGGTGATGGAGTACAAACCTGCTAACGCCAAAAATATACAGCCTATTATTTTGGTAGGCAAGGGCGTTGTATTCGATACAGGTGGACTTTCCCTAAAGCCTACTCCGCAATCAATGGATTTTATGAAATGCGATATGGGAGGTGCCGCCATGATGATAGGCACGATGTATGCCATAGCTAAAAACAACTTGCCTATATACGTAGTAGGACTAATTCCAGCTACCGACAATCGACCAGGCGAAAATGCCGTTGTACCAAGTGATGTTATCAAGATGATGAACGGAAAGACCGTAGAAATCATGAACACAGATGCAGAAGGCAGGCTCATTTTGGCTGATGCGTTGTGTTATGCTTCACGTTACAACCCCGAACTTGTCATAGATTCGGCTACGCTTACAGGTGCGTCTGCACGCGCCCTTGGCGATGTAGCTGCTTCGCTTATGGGTACAGCAAGCCCTGAATTGATGCAAAAAATAAAACAGGCAGGCGAGGAAGTGTATGAGCGACTGGTCGAATTTCCTCTTTGGGACGAATATGCCGAGCATCTTAAATCTGATACAGCTGATATAACCAACTTAGGCAAGTCAGAAGCAGGACATATTTCGGCAGGCAAGTTTTTGGAGTATTTCGTTTCATATCCTTGGATGCAC
>JAYTNK010000355.1:0-3336 GCA_043748375.1 Cytophagales bacterium | reverse complement strand
GCGAAATACCTGCTTCAAAAACTTGTAGAAATAATCGCCAGGTCCTAAACCATCGCCATGCCCTATCAATAAGTGCGTGCCGTTGATTTGCCATACTTGCGGTTCGCAAAACACGGTAACGCCTATTTCGGTAGGGAAATAATCATACATCCACATATCATGATTGCCTGTAAAAAAATAAACGGGTATGCCTGCATCAGTAAATTCAGCTATTTTGCCCAATAAACGCACGTAGCCTCGCGGGACAACTGTGGCGTATTCAAACCAAAAATCAAAGATGTCGCCTACCAAAAAAACAGCCGTGGCACGTGTTTTGATACTATCCAGCCATTGCACGATTTTCTGCTCACGTGTCCTTGAAGTCGCATAATCAGGCGCGCCTAAATGAAAGTCAGAGGCAAAAAAAACCTCCTTGCCTACAGGTACATCGAGAATATGGGTGGGTGGAAAATTCATATTCGCAAAGATAAATGTATATTTGCAAAAATAACCACCATGAAACGCCTTCTTCTTTTTGGATATCTTTTATTTCTGTGCTTGCCTACCCACGCTCAAGAAAATCAAGGAGCAGATTACAAGCCCGATTATCTATATTCTATCGTGCAACTCCAATCTGACTTCAGCGTATTTCGATGGGTATTGGAGAAAGCGCATCCAGGACTCTACTCGTACACGCCTAAAATAGTCTTGGACAAACTCATGGACAGTACCTACAACGCAATTACAACCTCCATGAATGAGCGGCAGTTTTACCAAATGCTTGCGCCTATCGTAGGCAAGTTACATTGTGGGCATACGCTTATTGACCCCTCGCTCATGTACCAAGACCAAGGCAAACGCCTGCCCTTAGACTTTATGTTTCAGGCAGGCAAGGCATATATTCGCTACAATTATATGGACTCCATAGTCCTAAAAGTGCCAATTGGTGCGGAAGTATTGGCTATCAATGGGCAATCCATTGAGGCAATATTAGCCAAAATGTTGCCTGCCTTGCCTGCCGATGCGCAACATTTGGCAGGCAAGTACCAAGACCTTGAGGAGGATTTTGCCAATTATTATGATTTGTTAGTAGCGCAACCCGATACTTTTTTGCTTGCCTGCATCGACACCAAAACACAGCAAAAGTTTCAGCTAAAAATACCCGCCATAGATGATGAATTTGTCCGAGAATACGCCAAACGCAGCTTGCTCGCCACAGAGGTAGGCAAGAAATATTTAACACTCACGGTTATCGATAGCTTAAAAACAGCTATTATGTATATTCACTCATTTCTTGACCTTGACCACAAACAGGCAAAACAAAAATTTTATAGGTTTTTGAAAAGTAGCATGAAAACCATTCATGCCAAAAAAATAGAAAACCTTGTCATAGATGTTCGTCAAAACAGTGGCGGAAATTTGGTGTACGTGAATGACCTTTTTTATCAAATTTCTTTGCGTGATTACCGCTTTCTTGACCGCGTAGAGGTTACGCGTAACGAAAAAATTACACAACTCAAAAATAGCGAACTTTCTAAAGCATCTATTCACAATCCTAATCGGGTGATTGCAGGCGATTCAGGGCGTTATTTTGTGAAAGATAGCTATTACACCGACTTGCGTGTGCGTCCGCGCAACCCGAAAGCATTTCAGGGCAAAGTCTATTTATTAACAGGCAAGCGCAGTTTTTCAGCTGCTTCGCATTTGGCAGTATTATTTGAAGCATACAAACGGGGCGTTATTGTAGGCGAGGAAACAGGTGGCTCAAATGCAGGCTTCAATGCAGGCGACATCATCAACATTGGCTTGCCTATTACCAATATGCAGATGGAAGTGCCGTTGGAAAAGTGCATTAAAATTATTCCGCGCTATCCTCATCAAGGGCGTGGCGTTATCCCACATCATGAAGTCCCCCTTACAATAGAAGACGAAATAAATGTATATGACCGCACTTTGTACTTTGTTTTAGGCTTAATAAGAGAAAAAAAGTAGTTTTTTATACTTATTTTTTACAGTTGTCAATGTCGTTAGACTTGACAAACTGTAAAAAACTTTGCTTAGACTTGACAAACTGTAAAAAAACAGTTTTTACTTAGCAATCATCTTATTTTTTGTCAGGCTCAGTCAAATCGTCATCAACTTTTTTGTCGACAGGTTTTTCAGGCAGTTTTTTATCAGCCTCTTTCTCCTCTTTCTCTTGTTTCTCCTCTTTTTTCTGCTTTTCGGTTGCTTGTTCAGGCTTAGAGTCCGCCTTGTCTTTCGGTTTCTCGGTTTCGATAGTTTTTTTCTCTTCGCCTGCCCCACCGCATGCGGTTAAAGCGAAGACGATAATAGGTATTAAGAAGTGCTTTTTCATGATAGAAATAAAAATAAAGTGAAAATAATCTCGCAAAAATACGTTGAATTTGGATATTTCACAAATGTTGCTAATTTTGCATAACTTATTGGCGATTATTATGGAAACCATCTATCAAAATGCCGACTTATCGGCGCATACCACCGCAGAGCGTACACAGAAGTATTACAACATCTTTGCCTCTGGAAATGTTAAGTCGGAAGACTTTAAAGGAGGCTTCAATGCCGTACTCGAAGACATCAAGCAACACGGTTTTAATCGTATTGTGCTTGATTTGAAAAAAGTTACTTCGACCAATATGTCTGACCGTGCTTGGCTTGTAAGCAATTATTTGCCTGAGCTTTATAAAGCTACAAAAGACATTAAAATAGGCATCATTAACTCTGATGGCTGGTTTGAAGGTGGTGCTATAAGCCTACTCGTTACGAGTATTCAGGCGTTAGGCTTTAATTTGGGTATCACGTTTTTTAAAACTGTGGAAGACGCAAAAGCAAAATTGCTCGAACCTGTAGCCTAACACACGTTCATATTTACCACCTCTCAAAACTTACAACTATGAAAAAAACGCTCTTCACCGCGATACTCCTCGCCTGCCTTGCCTGCACAGCGCAAGCCCAAAAACCAGAACGCGAAATGCCAAAGCCCGAAGAAATGGCAAAACGCCAAACAAAAATGATGAAAGACAGTCTTCAGTTGGACGAGAAGCAAATGGTCAAAGTAGAGGCTATCAACCTCGAATATGCTAAAAAAACAACTAAGGTTTTGGAAAGTGAATTGGAAAGAGCTGAAAAAATGCAGGAAGTCCAACTAATAAACACCAACAAAGATTATGAAATCAAAAAATGCTTAACCAAAGAACAAGCCAAACGCTACCAGAAAATGCAGGAAGCCATCCGCGCCCGCAGGCAAGAACGTAAAAAAGAGAAATAATCTACTCTACCTAACTATCATGAAATCATTAAAAGACATTCGCATAGAATTGGCAGAAGCCATGATTCGCC
>JAYTNK010000354.1:0-1623 GCA_043748375.1 Cytophagales bacterium | reverse complement strand
AAAAAAAGCTTGGCGAACTATAGAGGCAGATTGAGCCAAATTATACAACCCACACGCATTTATGATAGGTAGGGCAGGCAAGGACTCCTTAACCGCGTTGCCCTGCACTTCGTCTTCCTTGCCTCCCACCAATATAACTGGATGCGTAAGCCCTTGCACCAGCTCTTGCAACTTGCCTACGGGGAGTTTTTTGGTGTATTCACTTGCGCCTATTACTATAGCTATGTAACCTTTTTGGTGGGTGGCAGGCAAGGTGGATAACGCAACTTCATGATGAGCGGGAATAAAAAAATCAAGCCCTTTGCCATCATTTACAACGTTGAGCGGTTTGATAGCCTCCATGTACCACTCTACGATATGTTTTTGCGGTAAACGGTTGATTTTGAAATTGACCAATAGCCATTTTTCCCAACGATACTTATGGTAAGTCAAACTCTTACAACCCAATTTCCAACGCACCCACGCACTCCGCAAATTTGCGTGAAGGTCTATCACATAATCATATTTTTCAGCACGCCAAAGAGGTATAAGGTCAGCTAATTTATCTTCCAAAAAAAACAATTTGTCTATGTAAGGATTGTTTTCTATTAATAAAGCATAACTTTTTTTTGTAACAAAATGCACTTCTGCATCAGGCACTTGTGTTTTTAAAGCTCGAATAATAGGCGTTGTCCAAATAATATCTCCAATAGAAGAGAACCGAATTATTAAAAATTTCATACGTTTGCAAAATTAAAAAATAAATAGTAACTTTGTGCATTATTCATTATTTCCACCATATCCCATGCCCAAAATATTTCTCACCCTTCTATGCTGTGTAGCGTTTAGCTTCACTTATGCACAAGGTAACCTTCAAGTTACCAGCCTCACCCTACCTAAATATGTGTTAGTAGGCGCAAGTACCCAAATTAAAGGACAAATAAAAAATAACGGAACAACAGCCGTTAGTTCTTTTACTCTTAACTACTCCTCGAACAATGGTACAGCAGTAAGTGCTACCATTACGCAAAACATTGCGGCAGGTATAACTGCAAACTTTACCCATACAACCAACTGGACACCAATCTCAGCTGTAGCGTGCAACATAAAAGTGTGGGCAAGCTCAGTAAATGATGGCGCAAATGCCGCCGCGAATAATGGCGAACTTGCAGGTGTTTCTACAGCCGCTACCCAAATGGTAGAAAAGAAAGTACTTGTTGAGTATTTCTCTGGCGAATGGTGCGGATATTGCCCCGACGGAGCAGTACGTATCCAAGCTCTTAAAGACCAATATGGCGACAAAATTATCTCAAGCACCGTCCATAATGGCGACCCTATGGCAACCAGTGATGGAAATGCAATTGATGATGCTTTTGCTGTGAATGGTTATCCAACAGGTATGGTCGATAGAAAAGGAACGGGTGGCAATGAAGTAACAGATAGAGGACAATTTACTGGAAATGTAAGCAACCAACTTACTACCACTCCCCAAATACCTGTGGGCATTAAAATGGAGCAGACATACAACCCTGGTACACGCGCTTTGAGCGTTAAAGTAACGACTGATTTTTATGCCCCTTTTGATGAAACTATGCGCATTTTCTTCTTCATACAAGAAGATAATGTATCTGGTACACAAACCAA
>JAYTNK010000353.1:0-2061 GCA_043748375.1 Cytophagales bacterium | reverse complement strand
GCTTTAGCGCGTGTTGCCATCTCAACAATACCTGCTGTACCCAAAAATTCATACAGATAGGCAGTAAGCGGCGAGCGTTTCATATCAAACTCTGTGTCTTGTGTTCTGCCTACAGCTAATAAATGCAAAACTTTTGGATTGCATCGCTGTTTTTCAGCCTCTGTTAGGGGGGGCAAGTAATCTTCTGCCCGCTCTACGTGAGGGTCTGCATCGGTGCGCACCATACCTACCAACATGGACATGGGCGCGTCGCCCCCTGTTTCTACAGCTAATGCTTCCAACAAGGTAATTAAACAAAGTTTGGCTGCCATGTATTCACGTGCTATGGCTACATTGCGTTGTGCCAAGTGCGTAAGGTGTATATAATCAATTTGTGGAGGCGTGTTTTTGTATTGGTGGAAAATATTAGCCGCTTGTAATTGTTTCAAAAAGCCTTCTGTTTTCATTAGACCTTCGCGATAACCTGAAGTGGAGTAGGCAAAATTCTCAATATTATTTAAGGCGAGATTCGATTCATAAATAAGCAACCACGTATTATCTAAGAACTTGCCTGTGTCCGAATCTGAAAAGTTACGAACATCTTGATTGGCGATATTAACGGCTGCATATAATATTTGGTCAATTTCCTCGTCACTAATATTTATTTTGTAATTTTCTTTTATGCTTTTAAGGCGATTATATGACACTTCAAAATTAGAATTCCCTTCTTCATTGATGCCCCTAAAGGGGATAGTCCCTTCTATACACGCGGCTACCTTTATTAATTGTCCTAATGTTAAATATTTCTCAAGGGTATGCATAGCTATTATGCTACTTAGAAATTCATTTAATCCTCCAAAAATACCAGGTTTGTCGCCTACTTTAAAATTAAATACATCTAATAAAATACGCCACCATTTCGGTAGGTTTTTACGAGACGGCTTTATGGTTGGCTGATTATCAATTATTTCTATGTATTGAGTTGCTATCTTTTTTGTGTGCCAACTAAAACCATTATCTATTTGAAAATAAACCATATCATGAAACAAGCACGCTAATATGGCTATAGGCTCTTTGAACGGGGAGGCTACATCAAATACATGGTTTAGATTATGAAATTTTCGCATTGGTCCTAACATGGTATCATGTATAAGGACTGCCATGTTCTCAAGGTCTTTGTCTTCAATGGAAGACTGAAGCTCCTTGAAACACATTTGTAGTCGTACTATTAACACGTTAATGGGTGCTTTTTTCATATAGGTTATTTTGCTTATTTGCGTTTGTTGTCTTAAGGTTATTTAAAAATAAAATCTAAAATGATGCCAATTACTAAAAGTTAAAAAATTAAGGGATGCCTTTTAAGAGCATAAGTAGGCAAGTTCTGATTCTGCCAGCAATTTAATACGCAATGCAAATAGTTTATTCTTTATCGTTTGGCTGTGTTTTGGAAGCCAGTTTGTGTTAAAAACTTTGTTTTAGTTCTCTCAATATGACTTCGTATAGTTGGGGCAACATGAAATAAGTAAAAATTGATACTGCAATATTGCAATTTTTTTTTGTAAATATCAAACATTTTATGTTTTTTGTGTTTTTACAAAAGCAAGCTAATTTATATTATTTGTTTTAAATTAAATTAAATAGTATTACAAAAAAATGTTTGTAAAAAATAGATGGTAAAATTGTCATTTTGCTATTTTCGCGCTACCTTTGCGTCAGTAAACCTAAAACCGTATGTTCGCTGAATTTCCTGCCCAAAATGCTGCCGAATGGCTCGAAGCCATTCACAAAACCCTGAAAGGGCAAGCTGAAGACAGCTTGCATACCCAGCTTTATGAAGGCTTTAGCACAAAATCTTTTTATACGCGCGAGGATAACGCGCCCGCTATGCTTACTGAAAATGATTTTTCACCTCATCATACTTGCCTGAATGTCGTCCATGTTTATGCGCAAAATCCTATCGAAGATGTACTGATAGGGCAAGAATTGGTAGGCAAGGGCGCAGATATGGTTTGCTATGTATTCAGAGGCAACGATGAAAGCAAAATAGACCTTGAAAGCTATCTCAAAAACAGTCATTTCCCA
>JAYTNK010000352.1:0-11405 GCA_043748375.1 Cytophagales bacterium | reverse complement strand
TTGTAAAAAAGGTCAGGTCTATTCGTATTTATATCATTTTTTGTTGGAAATATTGATTGTGTATGCGAATTAAAATCTTCATTACATTGCCCTAATGCTTACACTTGGTATATTAAGACTACTTTTTTAAAAGATTCAGAAAAAACAAATTTTATAATAGATATAGTAAGCAGAGGGGTTTCAGCAGGGTTACTTGCCTACCTACTTTATATAGTATATCAAGACGCACAAATGCGTAAAAGAAAGATTAAGAAACAAACGCTTTAAATTTATATGAATAACTCGCCTGCACAGATTCAAAAAACGAGTAAATCCCATTTGCTTTTGATTACAATTATTTGGAGTATTTCTACTATTTTGATAGTGATGGCAATTACAGATTTAGGTAGGCAAGCTATTTTTCAAAGAGGTATTGTTATGTTCTTACCTTCGTTATTAGCTTCTACATATAGGCATTTTTAGTGTGTATAGGAATTATTACAAAAATAGGTAGGAAAGTATGCAAAATATAATAGTAGTTCTAATATTGTCCTTGCTTTTTGGTTGCAGAGAATCTGTTGAAAATAAATTAGTAGGGCATTGGAGGTTAGATGGTACTTATGACCATGAAATATATACTAAAAATAAGCATAAGGATTTATTAGTATTTTTAGATAATGAAAACTATACGCTTAATTGGATGCATGATGATGTAGGGAATACCTTTAGAGGTAAGTATTTTATTTTGAACAACCCTAAAAGAGCATTGAAAACCCTATGTCTTGTTCCAAATATACAAGATTCGATAAGAATTGCATACGAAATAAATGACATACATAAATTGAGCAAAGATTCCTTAATTTTGATAAGTGAAACAAAATTTATTCACAAAGAAGGCAACACTAATATATATACTACAAAGTACGTATATGTAAGATAGAAAATAATTGAAAGATATTTTATACATTCAAAACGCATTCAGTCCATTCCCTAAATATATGCAAAACACTGACCTTTACGGAAGAAAGAGCTTTGCCAAAGTCAAAAAGGCATTGGAGTATCCCGACTTCCTTGATGTGCAAGTGCAGTCTTTCAAAGAGTTCTTTCAACTCGAAACAGCTGCTGAAAATCGTTCTAAAGAGGGACTTCACCGCGTGTTTGCGGAGAACTTTCCTATCGGCGATTCAAGAGAGAGTTACTTGTTGGAATTTATTGACTATTCTCTTGACCCACCTAAGTATTCTGTCGATGAGTGTATCGATAGAGGGCTTACCTACGCGGTGCCGCTGAAAGCAAAACTCAAACTTCTCTGCAAAGATGAGGAGAATGACAACTTTCAAAGCATTGAGCAGGAGGTGTTTTTGGGGAATATTCCTTATATGACTGAAAAAGGCTCATTTGTTATCAATGGCGCAGAGCGCGTGATTGTTTCGCAATTACACCGCTCACCAGGCGTGTTTTTTGCTCAAAGTAAGCACACTAACGGCACAAAGTTGTATTCAGCACGTATCATTCCGTTCAAGGGATCTTGGATTGAGTTTACTACTGATGTAAACAATGTGATGTATGCGTACATTGACCGCAAAAAGAAATTTCCTGTTACTACCCTTTTGCGTGTGATAGGCTTTGGTACAGATAAACAAATCCTTGAACTATTCGGTATTTCTGAAGAAATTGAGGTAAGCTCAAGTGGTTTGCAAGCCTCTATAGGGCGTAAACTTGCAGCGAGGGTGTTACGGACTTGGTTCGAGGACGTAGTAGATGAAGATTCAGGCGAGGTTATCTCGGCAGAGCGCAACGAAATGTTGCTTGAGCGTGATTCTATCATTACAGAAGCCAATTTGCACCTTATCTTGGAAGCGGAAGCTAAAACGATTACGGTTCACAGGCAAGATGTGAATGCAAATGATTTTGCTATCATTTACAATACACTCCAAAAAGATAATTCCAACTCTGAACAAGAGGCATTGTATCATATTTATCGTCAATTACGCAATACAGAGGCTCCTGATGAGTCTACTGCACGCGAAATTATCCAAAACCTGTTTTTTAGCGACAAACGCTATGACTTAGGCGAGGTAGGACGTTACAGAATGAACAAGAAATTGAGCTTGCCTATTAGCCCTGAAACAAGGGTGCTTACGCGAGAAGATATTGTGTCTATCATCAAATATTTGATAGGGCTTATCAATTCACGTGCAGTAGTAGATGATATTGATCACTTGAGCAATAGGCGCGTACGTACGGTAGGCGAGCAGTTATATGCACAATTCGCAGTCGGTTTGGCGCGTATGTCGCGTACTATCAAAGAGCGCATGAATGTACGCGATAGCGATGAGTTTAAACCTGTCGATTTGATAAATGCACGAACACTTTCGTCTGTTATCAATTCGTTCTTTGGTACAAACCAGCTTTCGCAATTCATGGATCAAACCAACCCTCTCGCAGAAGTTACGCACAAAAGGCGTATGTCTGCGCTTGGACCTGGCGGTTTGTCGCGTGAACGTGCAGGCTTCGAAGTACGTGACGTACACTATACGCACTATGGTCGCCTTTGTACAATTGAAACTCCTGAAGGACCAAATATTGGTTTGATTTCTTCACTTTGCGTTCACGCCAAAATTAACGGCATGGGCTTCATTGAAACGCCTTATCGGATTATCAAAGATGGCAAAGTTACAGGTACATTGAAATTCCTAACTGCAGAAGAAGAAGACGGACACCACATTGCGCAATCCAATGCGCCTTTTGATGATGAAGGAAATTTCTTGGTGGAAAAACTTAAAACAAGGTATGAAGGCGATTTTCCGTTAGCGGATCCTATTCAAGTGCCTTATATGGATGTTGCACCTAACCAAATCGTTTCAGTCGCAGCTTCTCTTATTCCATTCCTTGAGCATGATGATGCAAACCGAGCCTTGATGGGTTCGAATATGCAACGCCAAGCTGTGCCTTTATTACGTCCACAAGCTCCTATCGTGGGAACAGGTCTCGAAGGCAGATTGGCGCGAGATTCGCGTGCATTGATAGTAGCAGAAGAGGCAGGCGAGGTGCATTTTGTAGATGCAACCAAAATTGTGATGCGTTATGACTTCAACGAAGATCAAAAACTTGCCTCCTTTGAAGAAGATTTAATCGAATATAAACTTATTAAATTCCGCCGTACCAACCAAGATACTTGTATCAACTTGAAACCTATCGTGATGAAAGGCGAACAAGTTGTGAAAGGGCAGATTTTATGCGAAGGTTATGCAACGAATAACGGTGAACTTGCTTTGGGTGCAAACCTCAAAGTAGCCTTCATGCCTTGGCAGGGGTACAACTTTGAAGATGCTATAGTAATTTCAGAACGTATTGTGGCGAATGACGTATTTACGTCTATTCACATTGAAGAATATGAACTTGATGTGCGGGATACAAAACGTGGCGAAGAGGAACTTACCTCCGAAATACCCAATGTAAGCGAGGAAGCTATTCGTTTCCTTGACGAGAATGGTATCGTGAAAGTGGGTACAGTTATTCGGGAAGGAGATATTTTGATAGGCAAGATTACACCAAAAGGTGAGTCAGACCCTACTCCTGAAGAGAAATTATTGCGCGCTATCTTTGGCGACAAAGCAGGCGATGTGAAAGATGCCTCCCTCAAAGCACCTCCTTCCATGCGTGGTGTAATCATTGATAATAAACTCTTTGCACGCCCCAAGAGAGAAGTGGGCGACCGCGAAAAAACCAAAAATGAGGTGCATCTATTGCTTAATCAATATGGCAAAGACCTTATGGTGGTGCAAGAGCAGATGATAAGCAAAATGATTGAGCTACTTGATGGCAAAACTTGCGTAAGTTTGAAGCACAAATTTGCAGGAGATGTGGTTACTAAAGGAGTAAAGTTTAACGCGAACAATATTCGCCAAAACATATTCCCTAAAGAAAACCCTTACCGCGATGAAAGTAACTATGCTGTACCTGAAGAAGTAAACTTTATTATTGATTTGTTGTTGGAAAATACCACTGACGAACCAAGAATAAACAAACTGTTGGTGCAAATGGTAAAAAATTATCAACGCAAACGCAATGAAATCGCAGGTGTATTCAAACGAGAACGCTTTGCTAAAGAAGTAGGAGATGAATTGCCTGCAGGTATTGTGAAGCTTGCCAAAGTCTATATTGCCAAAAAGCGCAAGCTCAAAGTAGGTGATAAGATGGCGGGGCGACATGGTAACAAAGGGGTTGTAGCTAAAATTGTACCCCCTGAAGATATGCCATTCTTGGCTGATGGAACACCAGTAGATGTAGTATTGAACCCTTTGGGTGTACCTTCGCGTATGAACTTGGGGCAAATATACGAAACGGTGTTGGCATGGGCAGGCGAGAAGTTGGGACGCAGATATGCAACTCCTATCTTTGATGGAGCAACAGAGGAGGAAGTTATCAAGGAACTCGACGAGGCAGGACTACCCAGTTATGGGCGTACATACCTTTATGATGGCTTGACAGGCGACCGATTCGAAAATCCTGTAACAGTAGGTATTATTTATGTCCTCAAACTTGGTCACTTGGTTGATGATAAAATGCACGCCCGTTCTATCGGACCCTATTCACTTATTACGCAACAGCCTTTGGGTGGTAAAGCACAATTTGGTGGACAGCGTTTTGGAGAAATGGAAGTGTGGGCATTGGAGGCTTTTGGTGCCGCAAACGTATTACAGGAAATCCTAACGGTAAAATCTGATGATGTGGTTGGTCGTGCTAAAGCTTACGAAGCTATCGTAAAAGGTGAGAATATTCCTACACCTGGCGTTCCTGAATCATTCAATGTATTGGTGCATGAATTACGTGGTTTAGCCTTAGAGATTACCTTGGAGTAGTCCACACATAATAAATAACTTGCCTGCAAACCTAAGAATGGTCTTGCAGGCTTTTTTTAAGAGTAACAAATAAAAAACCTTAATAAAAACCGTAATGGAAGTATATAAAAATAATATAAAGCAAATTGTTCAGGGGGTAAGGCAATACATAATACCTTTATTTCAACGCGAATACGTTTGGAAACAAGATAATTGGAAAACATTACTAGATAATGTTGTCGATTTATATGAAAGCCCTGAAGCTCCTAATCATTTTATGGGTGCTATAGTTATTATGCCTACACAAACAGTACCGTATGGAGGAATAGAGAAACTTACTCTTATAGATGGACAACAGCGTTTGACAACTATATTTATAATGCTCATTGCTATAAGGAACATAGCTAAAATATTAGATATGAATGAACTATATGAGAAAATAAACAATACATTAGTTGTAAATCAATATGAAAAAAAAGTTGATTATTATAAAATACTACCAACTGATAAGGAACATGATAAGATTGCTTTCCAAAAATTAGTTAATCCAAAAGCAGATGATATCATTAATATTTATAATGAAAATAAACTTAATCCAAACCATCAAATAAATGAAGCTTATAACTTTTTTTTCAATCAAATTTTTGCTAAAATATCAAAAAATGAAATCGAAATTGAAAAGCTACTAAGAATAATTATAGATAAACTAGATATAGTAAGTATAGTTCTTTCAGAATTTGAAAATGCTTACTTCGTATTTGAAAGTCTTAATGCTACAGGGATGAAGTTATTACCGTCTGATTTAATACGAAATTATTTTATGATGAGAGTTCATATGAACGACCAAAAAGAAATTTATGAAAACTGTTGGAAACCATTAGAAGAAAAACTAACAGAAATAACTCCTGCTGATAGACTACCTGAGTTTATAAGGCACTATCTTTCTGCAAAAACTAATGCTTTTATAAACGAAAGAGATATATACATAACGGTAAAAAAGCAAGATGAGCAACTAAAAAACACAAAAAAATACTTAGAAGAATTACTAAAATTTGCCACATATTATCGTAAAATGATATTGCCAAAAGAAGAAAAAGATGTAGATATTAGTGCTTTTTTTCATAGAATCTCTGTATTAGAAGTGAATACAAGTTATATTTTTATTTTAAATTGTTATGACGATTATGTAAATAAACAGACAACTAAAAAAGAGTTTATAACCATACTTAGTACGCTTGAAAACTATTTATTGCGTAGGTATGTCTGCAATATTGAAAGCAGAGAGTTGAATAAATTTTTTCCAACTTTATATAGTATTGTTAAAAATTATCCGCAGGAGCAAGCTAAACAATCAGGGCTTTTTTCTGAAACTGTTTATACTACCCTTTCCAAAAATACGTTTGCGGAAAATCTAAAAGAAGTATTAAAGGAGAAAAGCAAAAAATATCCAAAAGATAAAGAATTTCAAGATGCTTTATTTGTTTTTGACATTTATGGTACTGGTACTAAACTAAAAAAAGCAAAACTAATACTTTCATCAATTGAAGAGTATCTATCTAAAATTAATAAAGAAGATGTTTATCTAGAAACACTAACTATAGAACATATTATGCCTAAAACTATAAGAGGTACTAGTTGGGAAAAAACACTACCAGAAAATGGTAAGGATTATGAAAATTATTTAAATAAATTGGGTAATTTAACTTTGACAGCTTACAACTCTGAATTAAGTAATAAATCATTTAAAGATAAAAAAATAATATACTCTTATAGTAAACTTGATATTAATAAATACTTTGAAAACATCAAAATTTGGAATTATAATTCAATTGATGAGAGAATGAAAAAAATGATAACCATTTGCCTCGATATTTGGAAATCTTTTTAATAATTCACTTTTTTTTCAAAACATGAAAGCCATGACTTAAGTGATTGTTTTCAGGTCGAAAAGGCTAAAATGAAAATAAGCACTATTATGTAGACCTGGTAGCGTTTTTGAACACCTGAGGTGCATGAATTACGTGGTTTAGCCTTAGAGATTACTTTGGAGTAAATTAATCAAATAAATAAAAAGCCTGCAAACTCATTTTGAGTTTGCAGGCTTTTTTGATTGTCTAACAATTTTTTAGAAAAAAACTCGTTTCACTTGCAATTCGTTGATTTACAGCGTTTTTCTCTCCAGAAAAGCTACCAAACGCCTAAATTTTAGCCACTTGCCTGCGTAGGCAAGTGGCTCATCAATGCAATATTATTGAGCAGGTAATGCTACCTTAATACTAAACGCAGGTGTAGTTTCTATATCTGTGTCCCCTCCTGCATTGGTAATATCGCCTAAATCTACATTTGCACCACTTTTGTTAAGTTCATGTCGCAATATAACTTTGAGCGTATTATCGCCTACCGTAGCTGTAGTGGCAACTTTGAATTTTAACCCTATAGGCTTGCCTGCCGTATCCAAATCATTATAGGTAATTGGATTCAAACCATTGCCTGTTTTTGGAAAAAAGAACTGATGCTTTGTACCCTCATTACGAATTTCAGGCGTAATGTCTTGTGCGGGATTTGCCAATTCGTTCAAGATGACCGCCTCTACTTGGTAATAACTATTTGTCCTAAGTGTTATTTCATTTACAGTGGGTACAGCGGCTCCTATTCCATCGGCATCTTTCCATGTAGCGACTATAGGTACAGAACCCACTAAGGGTGTGCCTCCCATGTCCGTTTTAGTAAAAGTGAGGCGGACAGTAGTAATAACCTCACTTTCATTTTCTTCTTCTTTTTCTTTTTCTTTGCAGGAATGAAAAAGAATAACGCAACTGATTAACAGCAAAAGGGTGGATAAAGATTGTTTTTTCATGGTATTTTAAAAGTAAAAAATGTATTTGCAACATTGCTGCGCAAAGTTAAGCTAAATGAAACAATGTTGCAAATACTTTCGATAATAAATATAGAAATTTACAAAAAAAACCACATCTGTAACATTAAGATGGCTTGATTACGCAAAAGGTAAAATATAGCCATAAAAATTAGGATTTTTTTTCAAAAAATTAGGTTTATTCTAATTTTAGGCTTTACTTTGCCTCCTAAACTGTCTTTAAACCCCATAGCTATATATATTTATCATGTAGCTATAGTATATACAAATTTTATGAATATAGACGCTAAAACTACACCAAGCAAAAAGCACCCTAAAGGGCTGTACTTGTTGTTCTTTACTGAAATGTGGGAACGCTTTGGGTACTATCTATTATTGGGGATTTTAGTTCTCTATATGACTGATAATAAGAAAGGAGGATTAAACATAGGCGAAGGTTCAGCCAACGATATTTATGGTACATTCCTTGCGTTGGTATATCTTACACCATTTTTGGGTGGGCTATTGGCTGACCGTATTTTTGGTTATAGACGCACTATAGTAGTGGGTGGTGCCTTGATGGCGGCAGGTTATCTAACTTTGGCTATACCAGGCGAACAAGCTTTTTATTTGGGTTTATTATTCATTATCATAGGTAACGGGTTGTTCAAACCTAATATTTCCACTTTGCTTGGCAATCTCTACAATCGACCTGAATACAAGCATTTAAAGGATAAGGGATACAATATTTTTTACATGGGCATCAATCTCGGTGCGTTTGTTTGTAATTTTGTAGCAGCCTATATGCGCAATAGTTATGGGTGGGGCTGGGCATTTGGCGCAGCAGGTGTTGGAATGATAGTAGGTTTAATAATCTTTATGTATGGTTCAAATGCTTCCCAAGAACTTGGTGAGGCAGATGTTCGCAAATCTGTAAGTAAAGAAGATGTACCTTTGAGTCAAATATTTACTACTATGTTCTTGCCTGCCATTTTATTCGCTGTTGTAGGTGCATACGCAGGACAGATATTTGGCGTAAAAAGTATTTTTGGTACAACCAGCAATGACGTTTTTTTGTTTGCGTGTGTGCCTGTAATCTCTTTCTTTTTGCTTACGTATTTGAAAGCGTCAAAAGAAGACAAAGCTCCGCTTGGCTCTCTGTTATACATTTATGCAGTCGTTATAATATTTTGGGCTATTTTCCACCAAAACGGTAATGTGCTTACCTCTTGGGCAGAAGAAAACACGTTTCGCGCTATGCCACAAGAAACTGCCAAAATGATGAATGAGAATGGGTTGGGTGCTTTTGTTGAAAAAGTTACCTCCGATTCTATATATGTACCTAAAAAGGTACATGATAAATTGGTTATTAATGGTAAAGATACCGTAAAAGTGGGCGTGATAGCAACCTATCTTAAGACACTTCCAAAAGATCAACACCCTAAAAAAGGCGAGCAACTAAATCTTGTCAATACGGAATTATTCCAATCCATCAATCCATTTTTTGTAGTATTGCTTACCCCTTTAATAATAGCATTTTTTAGCCTTTTGAGTAGGAACAAAATGGAACCCTCTACACCCGCCAAAATCGCATGGGGGTTATTAATAACAGGGCTTTCTACTCTTGTAATGGTTTTAGCTGTATCAGCAAGTGGCAATGGTGCTAATAAAGTTTCTTATTGGTGGTTAATAGGGACTTATATGGTGATTACCACAGGCGAGCTGTTTTTAAGTCCTATGGGTTTGTCGTTAGTGTCTAAACTTAGCCCTGCTCGCCTAACGGCTATGATGATGGGCGGTTGGTTCTTATCTACCTCTATAGGAAATAAATTAAGTGGAGTACTTGGGCATATTGGGGCAGATAGTGCCAATAAGTCGATTGTATTTTGGATAAACTTTAGTGGGGCTATGCTTTCAGCAGTGTTATTGTTTTTATTTGTAAAGCAAATTAGTAAGGTCTTGCACGATAAAACGGGAGCGCATTAATTTTTTTCTATAGATTTTTTTTTCGCTCCCAATAACTTTTGTATGAGGTTATTGGGGGCGAAAAAGCGTTATAGCCTTTATAGTAACTAAAAGAGGGTTTTCCTTGTGGGTGGTATTTGCTAGTAAAAAAAATTATTGATAAAAATTAGTTAAACTTTTGTTTTTACACAATATTTTGAGCAAACTATGGACTAAACTATATCAAGCACTAACAACTAAAATAGCAAGAGAATTGCTAAATGATGTATTTTTCCAGATTAAACGCATCAAAATAAAAGTTCCCCCAATTTCATTGCGGGCTATTCAAATTTGAATCTCTAAAGAGGTTCGGTAAAGCATAAGCAACACCTTCAGGTGTTGAATTTACGAATAGCCCCCAATGAAATTGGTGGAGTGATAGCAATTTTTACACATTCGAAAGCTCGAAAATTTTGATGCGTTTAATCTGTATTTTTCTTATGAACGAAGTTGATATACGCACTTGCCTACAAAAAGAAGCTACAAACAGCGGTACTTCTTGGGATTATATTCTCAAATTATATGCGTTGGAGGGTATCATACGCCGCCTCTCGTTGCATTTGCAGGCAGGCGAGTTGGTTGTGCGTGGTAGTCTTATCACACGTGCTTGGGTGCAGCCCCACTATCGTCCTGTAGATGATATTGACTTTTTAGCTGATTATGCCCGTGATGCAAAGCGCGGACTATCCTTTATAAATGAAATACTTGCCTACGATTTACAAGATTTTATCACTTATCAAGTTAATGCTATTTCTGTAGTACCTACTTGGGTAGATACACCACTTCCAGGCGAGCGGCTCTTTGTACCCACTACAGTTTTTGGACAAAATTTGACGCTTCAAATAGACCTTGCCTACGATGACCCGCTTGTTCCTTCTTCTGTGCAGCGGACATATCCGATGCTTATACCCGTTTGGAAAGCTCCTATTTATACGATTCGCCCCGAATTGGCGTGTGCATGGAAAGTGCATGGCTTGTTTGAATTTTGGGGCAGACGTAGTACTGCTTGGGAAATGAAAGATTTATATGATATATATTTGATTTCCCAAGCCTTTCCTTTCGATAAAGCTCATTTTTCAGAAGCATTACGCATGGCATTTAGTCATAGAAAAACACCACTATCTGTTTATAAGCGTGTATTAGAAGGCACTTTTGGACAAAGCAAAGGTACTGAAAAAGCGTGGGGAAGATTTTATGCTAAACGCGATGGGCGCGTAATTGTGGCTAATCATAAAGAGTTATTGGAAAAAGTGCGTTTCTTTTTAGACGATTACTTTTTAGATTTTCTACGGGAGGAATAGAGAATAGACAAAAAAAGAAGACTGCCTAAACAGTCTTCTTTAATAATTTTCCTTTAATAAATTTACTTCATACTATAGAAGTTATCACTTTCGTAGTGCTTTAAAAAATGGCTTACAGAAACCAGACCATTGCTAAAATCTACACCCGTTTCTAAATAACGGATAGTTCCATACGGAGCAAAGTGCATAGCCACCAATAAATTGGTACGGTGCAATAAAACTCCTCGATGGTACTTAAACTCGTACTTCTCTATTTGGAGGAGTTGCTCATAGTAACGCAACAACTTTTTCATCATTTGGTCTTGCGCTTCACAGCTCATTGGCATAGTATAGCCAAAATGCTGTATCAGGTGAGGGGTTACTTGGTATTTTCCGTAGGTGATATTGAACGGATCCATCACTTGACATTGAAACTTACTTTCT
>JAYTNK010000351.1:0-1742 GCA_043748375.1 Cytophagales bacterium | reverse complement strand
TTTTCTACCTCAATGGTAGGCAAGTTGTTTTTTATTTCTGCGCCTTCTATTTCTAATACAGGTTCTTGCGTGTTTACACTTATTATTTCTGTTGCATGGGTGTAAATATCATCTAAATCTAAAACCATCAAATTGTTAAATGCTTTAACGCGCCATTCTGTAGGCTCGATATATCGCCAATGGTCGCGGAGCGTGTTTTGCCACAAACTCATAGCCTCTTGTGCTTCAAAGGATTGTGGGTAACGTAAAGACAACTCGCCTACGAAGGTTTTAAATATTTCGCGGTTATACTGTAAATATTTAATAGTACGTCTATAATATTCAGCCGTTAATTTAAGTTTAGCGGCTTTTTGTATTTCTTGTTCGTAAAAAGAGCGTGGGTCAAGTATTAATTGTAGCGTTCCAAAAATAGCTTCCATCAATACAGTCGTGAATGTTTTGCGCGATACGCGAATATGTTGCGATAAAATATTCAGAAATGAACGCAATCCTTCTTGTACATCAGTATGGCTATAGTCGAAGAATGGGCTTTCTAATCTGGCTACTTCGGCTTCCCAACGCTCCTCAAGTATTTTTAATATCAAAAAATTTATTTGTTTAATACTCGAAAACTCAATAATTTGCTCCCCCGTAATCGTATCGGCGTTAGCAAAAAACTTATTAGACAACTGCAATGCGAGGTCGCGGCTATAATTGTGTAAATAGTCTGTATTAAGAGGCTTGGTGGGGAGCATTTCGCGTCTGTGGTTAGATGGTATATGCAAAGAAACATGAAAAACGTATGAATACAAAATATCCTAATAAAATTTATAGGTAAATGCCTATCTTTGCCCCATGAAAAACATCCTCGTGTTAGGTGCGGGTCTGTCCGCTGGCTACCTTATTGCTTATTTAGCAAAAGCTGTACAAAATTTTGAAGGCACGCTTACTGTAGCCGACCGCGACCTTGCGCTTGTGCGCGAAAAGCTAAAGCCGTTTCCCCACGTGCAAACAACCACGTTTGATATAGCAGACCAAGAAGCAACCGCCCAGTTGGTAGGCAAGGCAGATATAGTGGTTTCGCTCTTGCCTGCCATGTTTCAAGCAGAAGTTGCCAAACATTGCCTTACACAAGGCAAACATTTCTTGAGCGCGTCTTATCTGCCCGATGCTATCAAAGCTATGGACGCAGAAGCAAAAGCAAAGGGATTACTGTTTTTGAATGAATTAGGACTCGATCCTGGGCTTGATCATCTTTCCGCTATGAAAATCCTCAACGATTTGAGAGAGCAAGGCGCGGAAATACACAGCTTCAAATCTTTTTGTGGCGCATTGCTCGCGCCCGCTTATGCCAATAACCCTTGGAAATATAAATTTACTTGGAATCCACGCAATGTCGTACTCGCAGGGCAAGGAGGCACAGCGCAATATAAATTGGATGGCAAGTTGAAATTCACTCCTTTTTATAGGCTCTTTAGCGAAACAGAAAAAATAGAAATAGAAGGCGTAGGCGCATTTGAGGGCTATGCCAACCGTGACTCATTGGGATATGCCATTCCTTATGGACTCGAAAACACGCCTACCATACTGCGCGGCACACTTCGATATGATGGCTATTGTGCCGCATGGCATATCTTGGTAACGCTGGGTTTGACTGATAACAGTTTCACACTTGACACTACAGGTATGACCTATCTTGACTTTACCCTTGCCTACCTACAGAGTAATACCATAGAAGATTTGAAAAAACAATATGACACCCA
>JAYTNK010000350.1:0-1558 GCA_043748375.1 Cytophagales bacterium | reverse complement strand
ACCCATTCAAAATAAGAAACGGTAACACCGCCCGCATTTGCCAAAATATCGGGTACTGCTAATATACCTTTTTCGTTTATAACTTTGTCGGCAGCGGCTACAGTAGGTCCGTTTGCGCCTTCAACAATCATTTTAGCTTTAATATTGTGTACATTTTCTTCTGTGATAACATCTTCTTTTGCCGCAGGCACAAGGATATCTACAGGCAAGGCAAGAAGTTCTTCATTCGTAATTTTTTCAGCTCCAGGAAAACCTTCGAGGCTGCGTTTGTTTTGCTCTGCATATTTCATAGCCTCCTCAATGTTGATGCCATCAGCATTGTGGTATGCGCCCGAAACATCGCTTATCGCTACGATGGAAACACCTCTTTCTTGTAATAGAAACGCAGCATGAGAGCCAACATTACCAAAGCCTTGTACAGCACATGTAGCTTTGTAAGGATTGATGCGTAATTTCTCCATACCTGCCAAAGCGCATACCATTACACCACGCCCTGTTGCTTCTACGCGCCCAAGCGAGCCGCCCAAAACAAGAGGCTTACCTGTTACGACTGCAGGAGTAGTCATACCTTTCGCTTTAGAATATTCGTCCATAAGCCATGCCATTTCGCGAGGGCCCGTACCCATATCAGGGGCAGGTATATCGCGGTCAGGTCCAAATACATCAAGCATTGACTGTGTATAAGCACGCATCAAACGCTCAAGTTCTCCTGAAGACATAGTGCGAGGATTGCAGGCGATACCGCCTTTGGCTCCCCCGTAGGGTATATCTACTACCGCGCACTTCCAAGTCATCCAAGCCGCAAGTGCTTGCACTTCATTGAGGGTAACGCCCATATCAAAACGTATTCCACCTTTTGAGGGTCCTAAAATAGTAGAGTGAATAACACGATAACCCTCAAAAACTTTAATAGTTCCATTATCCATACTCACAGGCAAGCCTACGACTACTTGACGCAACGGCACTTTAAGGATTTGATACATCTCATCAGTGATGCCTAAGATGCGCGCCGCTTCATTGAAGCGCGACATCATAGAGTCTAATGGATTATCTTTATCGTGATGAATAGGGGCAGGTTCAAGGTATGCCATAATATTGTATAGTTTTAAGAAAAAATAGAACTTTATTGAGCAGGCTCTTTTTGGTGGTGCAAAGTTAGTAAATTTAATAAGTTAGGACAAACGTTTTCAAAAGAATTATAAAAAATATTTCTATTTCGATAAAAAAGGGCTTGTATATACACGTATTTTCTTTTTGAGTAGCAAATACTACTCAAAAAGAAAACTAGTCTTTAACTTGAATGGTCTGCCACAATGTACCACTTGCCTTTTATTTTGCGCCATACAAGCAGGAAATGTCCGTTTGGATTATCTTTTTCGCGTTGTAATGACCACTTGCCTACCAACCATGCGGTGTCCTTGCCTGTTATAGCTACTTTGAGTATGGCAAAGGTGAGTTTGCCCATAGCACTTTTGTTTGGGTAAGACTTTTGGTAGTTTTCAAGGGTGGGTGCCCAGCCGTTTGTTACGCCTTTGCTACCAATAAACAGCAAGTCAGG
>JAYTNK010000349.1:0-1703 GCA_043748375.1 Cytophagales bacterium | reverse complement strand
ATTATAGGCAAGGGCTGGGACTTTTCAAATACGAAAAGCCCTTTGATTGGTATTGGATAGGCATAGAAGCCACCCAATATTGTAACCAAGAAAGCCTGTCCAAACTTTTAACAGAGGTATTGCAACATGCCCACGCAGGTAGTATTATTGGCTTAGACTTCGTAGGCAAGTATAATACTGAAGAAGCAAAAGGATGGTGTCCGAGCCTTTTAGAGGCTTTATTGCCCCTCGATAATACGAATTTGAAAGTGCATATATTAAAAAAAACCGACAGGTCGGTCGTTATGGGGCAGGCAAGGTTAAATAAATCAACAACTTGCCTGCCTATCCGTGATGCTATTCAGGATTTACTCACACAATTTCTGCGCACCGATTTAACAAGACTTATACTAAAACCTGCTTTTTTTGAAGCTGACGCACCTTCTCATGTACAAGCGTTTTTTGCTAAACTTCAAAACTGTTGGAATGCGTTGGTAAATTATACCATTTTGTGCTTTGACAAAGGAATTGTAGAGCCTGAGAGTTTCGAGGATTGGGAACAGATGCCGTCACCACTCAAATTTAGCCTTAAAGCCATGCAACGCGTGTTGCAAGATACCGAATGGATTGGTTACGGAGATGTGCGCGCCAATACTATCGAGCCGCATTTGGCATACGCCTTGCGAACACTTGAGCATGAATTGCAAGATGGTGCAGGCGCAGGGCAATACTTTACCGTATTGTTGCAAGTTGAGCAATCATAAAAAACGTACATAAAAAAGGGTGTGCAAGTATATGTACCCCCCTTTTTATTTGTTAGAAGACGTTTTAAAAGGGGCGTAGAGCCTTTTTAACATAAGGTCAATCATGCCAATTTGTATCATAGTTTCACTACTATGGGTAGTTTTTTCATATCCTTGCCTACCCACACAAAAAAACCGCGCTAAAACTCTGTTTTCAAGGGTTTTAGCACGGTTTTGGTTTGTCTTTAGTGTTGATTTTTAGCGCGGTTGTTCGATTACGCGGAAGCCACAGGCTTCAGTTATTTAGGCGCAAGCAGAATGCTTGCGCCAGCAGGGGCAGAAAGATTTTAAATAGGTTTAGACCTTCAATGCCCCCCGAAAACCTCTTGCTCCATAATAAGATTCAGCCCCATTATGATAAATAAATGTACGTCCAAAACGCCAGTCACCAAAGATTGCTCCGCCAAGTTCTCTCACACTTGTAGGAGTTGCAAGCCAACTGGAAGTTTTCGTATCAAAACCCCCAAATTGTTGCAATTGATGGTATTGTTCTTCTGTCAATAGCTCAATACCCATTTCTGATGCCATATTGATAGCACTGTTTTTAGGTTTGTATTCTTTTCTCGCTTCCAATGCTTTATTGTCATAACAAACACTTCTACGATCTTTAGGCGTTTCTTTTGAGCAGTCGAAAAATATATATTCGCCTGTGTTTTTGTCATAACCCACTACATCAGGCTCACCACCTGTTGCTTCCATTTTGTCGAGTGACGAAAATTTTTCAGGATTATTTTCTAATTTTTCCTGTACTTTAGCCCATTTGAGCTCATTGTGACGGTTCATGTTTTTCTCAAAACGAGTTTTCAGGATTTTTAATAATTCCTCTTTCATATCATTTATTTGTTGGAAGGTTTAAAATACCACGACAGCATAGTCAAAAGCAGAAGCAATAAAGATGGAAGTATTTTATCTATTGAATCG
>JAYTNK010000348.1:0-4647 GCA_043748375.1 Cytophagales bacterium | reverse complement strand
GTGTAAAGTTTCTAGCAGAGGGTTGAAAAACCTTAAAAATTCTGGACCCTTATGTTTTTGCTTTGCCATATTTTTTAGTTGTTTTTTATTCCTAAAAATAATTCATCTTCAGGCAACTCGCCTGTAAAAAACGTATTGGGCAAGTTGCCTTTGTAGTTTCGGGCTATTGTTACAAGGTAATCCATAGCTTCACTGTAGTCATCAATTACTGCGACTACCTCGCCTGCTTGTATTTCTGTGCTATTTTCTTTGAATTGAAAATTTTGCAAAACTACCCATTTATCGGGGTGTTGTTGGCATATTTCCTGCCAAGACTGTTGTTGAATCAATATACTGGTCATCTCATTCTTATTTTTAAGTACTAAAATTTAGATTATACTATATTTTTGGATTATAAAAATCAATTACGGCTTGTAAAACGCCCAAAAGTTCAGGCAAGTTACGTGTTCTGTAGGTTTGTGTATTTATGTATAAAATTTGCCCTTCCAATTTTAGGAATTGCCAAGCAAAACCATTCGTAACTGCGCCAAAAATAACGGGAAAATCTTTTTTTATTTCTCATTAAATAGTCTTGTGGCATACATTTCTGCCCCGCATTGCCCATACCATTTATCCAATAGGCGACTCTATATTAGTAATTCGCACCTCTTTTGTCAGCAAATAATCGCACCTACCTGTTAGGGCTAAATTTTTATCTACTTCAAAAGTATATCCCGAAAAAAAGCTAAATATATCTTTTTGTTTTTTTATATAATTCTAATAAAATAGGCGTAATAATCATTTCAGATTTTGCTTTTTCTGAACCCATAGGCAAGCCAATGTGCAGCGAGTGTTTCTAATAACCAATTGCTTGGCGCAACATCTTTTGAATGTAAATGCAAATCATCTATTTGGTCTTTGATACCAAACAGATCTTGTAGATGCTGTATAGTAAAATCTGAATAAGATTTAGGGTTTTTAATTTTAGCATCTTCCACACAACAAATATAGTTAATTTAAATGGTTACACAAATATTTTTTCTATATCCACACTAAAGCCTTGAAGTACACTTGATTTTATGATGCCTGTTTTTTTGCTTCTGAAAATAATTTATACTCCCCATTTTCCAATACTTCTACAGTGATGCTCTTTTTCTTTGGTTTCAATTCCCAATATTCGGTTACGCCAGCTTCCGCATAGCGTTTCTTTTTGGCGTTGCGTAGTTTTTTATAATTGGCAGGCGAGATAACCTCCACCACAAGTTCGGGTGCGCCTTCCAAGCAATAAGTCTGTATTTTTGCTATTTTTTTATTAGTAGAAGTGTGCGAAATATACAAAAAATCTGGTTTCAATACATTCAATTCGTTCATCTTTACTGCGAAATTCAAAATAGGCACGCCCAATTTTTCTGTGTGTATGTGCATAGTCAAGTAAGTAGCTATGTTAGTCAGGGCAAACTGTTGTGAAGTAGTAGGTTCTGATATATACATTTTTCCATTTAAAAGTTCAATTTTTACCCCACACTCATCAGGAAAAAGGTAGGTATTTTGCAAATCGGTAAAAGTCCAATGCTTATTTTTGGGAAACTTGCCTACAATGGCGCGTATATCTTCCGCGCTGTAACTCAGTTGATTCACGTCATAATAAGGTGAGGGCATAGGCTCACCTACCTGCTCATCAGCCTCTGTTTCAGGCATTGCAAAAGGCTTATTGGCTAAAATATCTTTAGCCATCTGTAGCAAGCGTTCTTGCTGTTCTTGGTCTAATTGGGAGATAACCTCCAAAAGCTCGTTCATATTCTAAATTCTAGTTGTATTCTAACAAAGGACTATATAATTTTGAAAAAACACCAACAAACTATGTCTGCTGGTGTTTTTGAAAAGTTATTGTAAGGTAGCGTGGCGTTTTTGCGCGGTAGAAAGGAGTTTCCAATACACAATAGGCGTGTGCATAAATATTTCAATCGGAATAGCATATACTTCTGTGTCCTCCAAGAAAAACACCTCAAAATGACGTTCAGGAAGTGCGTAAGGGAAAGAGTTTTCAATACCCACAAAGTCGCCTTTTTTCAAGTTTTCTATTACGCCTCCTGTTTCAGTAAGAAGTGCACATTGTCCTTGTTTAAGGATATACACATGGGTTTGACCACTTGGAATCGTAATACTTTCTCCTTTAGTAAATGATTTTTCGCTAATAGAATTGGCTATTTTGATATAGATAGGCAAGGAGATGTTTTCACTCAATAACCATGTACTGCTTAATTGAGCTACCGTCTTCTCAAGTACATTAAACTTATCTACCAAATTATGTTTTTTCACTAAATTCAAATACATTTCGGCAGGTATCTGCAATGCCCAAATGTGACACGAAGCCCTACACGTAATTTTAGCGGTAAGATCTTGGTCATCAATGTAAAAACCGACAAGCGAACCTGCAGAAAGAGAGTTCTCCATACCTGCTTCTGGCACTATTTCCACCGCTCCTGTCAAAAGTAGATAGACGTGTGTAAAACGCATACCGCGCCTGAACAATGTATCGCCCGCATTCATAGATACAACAGGGCAGTTGAGTAAGAAGTTTATATCATAATCGGGAATACTTGGGAAATAAAAATGCAAATGCTCGCGTGCAAATACACGTAAAAAATTTTGTTGCGTATCTACTAAAGGTTCTACAGCTCCAAAAGGCGCATTTGAACCTATTTGCTTCTCATCACTGCTAAGCGGTCTTGCTATGTGTGCGAGGAATATTTTGGGCGTTGCATCGTTGGCGAAATCTTTTGCTTCGCCATGTATCATGCCACCACCCACATCTATTTTCTTAAGGTCAGTAGGTATCAGGTAGTCCCGCTTCACTTTCGCAAGCGAGGCTTCCATATTCCTATCCTCAGTGTTTTTATAAATATTATCTTCCAATACGCGGAAAGAAGCTACGTCAGCCAAGTGTCCATACGAACAATATCCATCGCCCCAAAAAGCACGGAAGTAAAAGATATTAGTTTCGACAGGGTGTGGCGATAGCATAGGCATCACATCAAGCCCTTCTATATTGTTCCATGTGTCTAACGTGAGGTCATGCACATCAAAGAATTTGTAAAAACTCTCTTCCCCTAACGACATCAAGGCACACAATTTCTTGGCTACTGAAGAGCGCACAAGCGGACTTGCAAAATATTTTATTCTATGATCAGAACGCACAAATGAAATTAAACCTGCAAAGTGATCATCATGCGCGTGGGTATTAAAAATCCCCGCTATTTCATTAATACTAATGCCAAGCGCGTTAAGGCTGGTAAGCAAATCAGGACCTGCATCTACCAAATATATTTTACCTTGGAACATTATCATACTCGCCATACATGGGCGATTCACATCCCACGCATCCCCTTCTCCTGTATGAATTACCGAAAAGTATTCTCGGTTAAGTTTATAGTAGCTAAGGTAGTAAGGAGGTTCGTAATATTCTTTTGCTTTCAAGTTCAAATCTACCACTACATATTGCTCGTGATAGCTTATCTCAAAAATATTAACATCTTTTCTTTTTATAAAAACCTCATTGCGTATCTCAACGGGGTCATTATCTATAATCAGCTGGTCGACAAGCGTATCAGAAGTTTTAATTTTGCCAAAAGCAAACTTCAATTTTATGTGCATTAATTCATCAGCCTGCTCTTCGCTTACGCCTGTAGCTAATATTTCTTCCTTGTTTATAAGTCCATAATTGCCTCTGTAGAAATACTCCATTTGGGCAGTTATTTGCGTTTTGTGTCCCATAAGCAAGGGCTTATCTCCTGTATTGCCAGGATGATTGGGTATAAGCATCCCTTGTGAATACAACATCTGCAAAAGTGGAAATTCTGCAAGGTTAGACAAATGCCCGTTTTGGAGCAAAATATCAGATAAAAGGATAGTATTCGGACCCGTTTCGAAGCGGACACCATCTTTTTCTACTACATCGATAAGCCCACGCTTTTTAAGGTGCTTAACCGTATCGGCGGGGCAACCACAAAGTATGCGGAGTTTGGCATCTGGGATTATTACAAAAAAGATGCCCGTATTGACCTTGACAAGTTCTATTTTCTTTTGCACACCGTATTCAGTTATAGAGGAAGTAGACAGTTTTTCACCTCTTTTTAGGGAGGCAAGCTAAATAAGTACAAACATAATTTTTTCGTTTTGAATATCCAAATATTTTGTTAAAAATATTTAAAATTCTCATGAAATTTGTTGATACAAAATCTAGTTATGCGTTGGGTATTATAATATAGTGTACTAATATTTAATATATTAAAAATATATAATACACTATTTTTATTTTTTTAAAATTAAAAATTCATTTTTTTGATGATTTCTCTAAACTCATAATTTGGTTTTATGCCTTCACCAAGCTCAGAGAATTCAGGTTTGATACTATTTACGAAATACATATCCACATCGCCTTTACCTTTAGCATTTACCTTGCCACGATACTCACACACAAAGAAGTCTTTGATGAGATCATAGGTATTGGTGGAAATATTTACGCGGTTGATTTCGCCACTGCTTTCCATACGCGAGGCAGTGTTTACTGTGTCGCCCCAAATATCATAAGCAAATTTCTTCTTGCCTACCACACCCGCTACCACACTGCCTGAATGAATACCCAATCGACATTCAAAATACGGCTTC
>JAYTNK010000347.1:0-1900 GCA_043748375.1 Cytophagales bacterium | reverse complement strand
GTTATATAGGCAGGCAAGCTCTCAAACTCCTGCCCCAAACGACTAAGTGCAGGCACAAGGCGGTCGCGGGTTTCAGTAGGCATTTTTGCCGCTGCATCTAAAATAATGAGCTTGCTTACACGTGCAGGGAAATGTTTGGCAATATAAAATGCTAAAAAGCCTCCAAACGAATGCCCACCTATAGCGACAGGCGTTTTCAAATCTAAGGCATCTAACAACTCGATAATATCCTGGGCGTGTTCGGCAAGCGAGTAGCCTGTGGGAGGTTTAGGGCTTTGCCCTCTGCCGCGCAAATCGGGCGCGATAAGCCTGTATTTTGTGGCTAATCCTGCGTGCAAAAGTCCATCAAAAGCGTGTGCATTGGCGGTTAAGCCATGCATGAGCAATAAAGGCGGAAGAGTACTCTCCGTATCTAAATAATGTAGCATTTTTCATGCAAAGATATTTAAAATACGTGTGAAGAAAGTATTTTTGAAAAAAATACGCGCGAAAAAATAACTTATTTTTTGTAATTTTGTGGAACTTATTTTGAAGATGCTATTTTCTATTATTATACCCGTTTATAACCGTCCGAATGAGCTTCAGGAACTTTTAGACTCTCTAACAGCACAAGCTTTTGAGCGCGAAGCATTTGATTTTGAGGTAGTGGTGATAGATGATGGTTCAACCAAACGAGCTGAAGAAATAGCCCTTGCCTACACGCCTCGCCTACGTTTGCAATACCATCACCAAACAAATACAGGGCAGGGCTTTGCGCGTAATGCTGGCTTTGCACAAGCGCAGGGCGATTATTTTCTGGTGTTTGATTCTGATTGCATCTTGCCTCCCGAATACCTGCAAACGGTTTACAATTATTTGCAAAACCATCACCTTGATGCTTTTGGCGGACCTGATGCCGCGCATGAATCGTTCACGCCTATTCAAAAGGCAATAAGTTATGCCATGACTTCGACTTATTCTACAGGGGGGATACGCGGTGGCAAACATAGTGCTGAAAAATTTAGACCGCGTAGTTTTAATATGGGACTTTCGCGCCACGTGTGGGAACGTGTGGGAGGCTACAAAATCACGCGTATGGGCGAAGATATAGAGTTTGCTATTCGTATTGAGCAGGCAGGTTTTCGAGTGGGTTTAATCCGAAAAGCATACGTGTATCATAAAAGACGTACAAATTTTAGGCAATTTTTTAAACAATTACATTTTTTTGGACGCGCAAGACTGAACATAAGGCGGTTTTATCCAGCCGAACTCAAGTTAGTACATACCTTGCCTGCGTTTTTTGTTGTTTTTTTATTTTTAACCCCTTTTCTATACTTTTTTGTGCCTTTTTTAGGGCAGTTGCAAGTGTTGAGTTTGGCATTGTATGCAAGTTTGTTATTCTCTGATGCACTTTCAAAAACTAAAGATTTACAAGTGTCTTGTTTAGGAGTGTGGGCAGTATTTGTGCAACTTACAGCGTATGGATTGGGATTTATAACAGAAATATTTTCTCCTCTTTCGAAGCAAGGTATAAATAAACATAAGTAAGGAAACCCTCTTGTATTATTTTTAGTGTACTTCAGGTTTTCGACCGCTGTCGATATCTTGCAACTTTGGCATTAAAACAAATACAGAGAGGCTCTTGCTTACCCGATATTTCTGCGTACACTCCAATAGTTTGTCAGGTAGGCAAGCACAACAAAAGCAAGCCCTGACAGCCATACCCAACTTAAAACACCCGTAGAAATTTCCAAACCGCGCGAAATTAGCAAAGGTGTAAGCAGCCACTCACCTATGTACAATAAAGCACAAACAAGTATAGTTGTAATACTCAACATACCTATAAAATGGCGCATAAGAAAACGCGTAAGCATTTTTGGCGTGTAACCTAATTCAAGCAATAAAGTGATTTCTTGCCTTG
>JAYTNK010000346.1:0-8182 GCA_043748375.1 Cytophagales bacterium | reverse complement strand
GTTTCTATTGAAACTGTAAGCTTTATTTGAATTACCTTTTCTGTCTGTTGCAAGTACAGCACCATTAACTGTTCCATGATTTCCATTACCGCTTTCATCATTCGCATTGCCATTGAAAGGATAGTAAGCCACAAGTCCGTTAGTAGGAATATTGGGATATACTGAAAAAGTCGTCATGGAATCTGAAGACACCATAGTACCAGTGGACACACCCAAGTTAAAACTTGTCATACCCAAAGAAAAAAGCTTGTAAATAGGTACTACTTTCAAAAATTGTTTAAATACACCCTTTCCTATTTTGTCACCAAACACATCTTTCACCAAATCATAAAGTAATTTCTCATTGTCAAGAACTATGCTAAGTGTCTTATAGGCATACATCTTTACAATTTCAGCATCACTATTGCCAGCATTTATAGCAGTTGCGACTTGTGATGAAAAGGTTGGTTCTGTAAGTCCCAGTATTATCTCTTTCATAATTTTTATATGTGCTTGCGAGTTTGGTCGCCCTTTCAGATTGTTAGCAATGTCCAGTCCTGTTATAATTTCTGACATGGGCAAGGCAAAATTATGAAATAAGGTGTGAGCAGTTGGCACTATCATTCGAAGCCTGTCTTTTTCATTTGTTGGCATATTTCTAAAACCAAAGCTGTAACATTTTACATCTATTTTATCAATATTATCAACATTGGTATTGAACGTTCTTGACTTTTCTAGCGGATTTTGATTTTTGCGTATCCAATCTACCAAAGAACTCCAATCAATAGCTGGCGACTCTACCAAATTTGTCAATACATCAGCATCATCAGTTGGAACAGACGAGATAAGATTTCCGTTTTTGTATTTATCAATGAATACTTTAGCATACCTAAATTTTTTGTTTGTAACTTCAAAATTTAGTTCTTTACCACTTGCTTGTTGCGAAACTCCTGAATTTTTAAATTCATACCCATTATTTTGACTAATTTGTGGTGGAATTGTTTGTGTACCCATCATGCTTGTGTAAGCCGCATTTACTACGTTATCTAAAAATTGCAAATTTTGCCCATCTATCGCAAATGTACCATTTCTCAGAGCTTGTCCAATTTCAGTACACAGCTTCGGAAAATCAGAACTATTTCGAATGTATTGTCTATTTTGTAAAGCAAGATTTTTATCAGTGGTAAACAATGGGTAGTTCATAAAAGCCATTGTTTCAGCCGTAGAAGACGAGTCAATAGACATAATGGTTACGCCACCCTGCCCATCTGCTATACAATACAACAAGGGTTTGGTTTCATTTACCACAGTTATAAGCTGTACTTTACCTTCTATAATAGGTATTTTGAAGAACAGCTCAACATTTGAACTTTTAGTGGTCGATATTTGTCCCTCATGAAATCCTGCAACAATTTTCAATTTGCTTACGTCTTCAGTTTTAGGCAAAATAATACTGCCTTTTACTTCTACTGTAGGTATCAAAAAAGGCAAATCGGGTTCTGTAGGCTCATTTACTTCTTGTTTTTTACAAGATATAAGCACAAGAATGGCAAGGGTTAGGAAATAATAGATAAACTTTTTCATAATAGAAAAGATGATTGTTTAGAAAAGATTAGAATGAATGGAGAAAATTAACAGTTTGTCGTTGTATATAGTATAATTGCACGAAAGGCATGAATTCCCCGAATACAAAAGGCATTTTTTTATTTTTAATAGCTAAATAATTGATAAACAAGATTTTAATTATCAAAAATATTTTTATTTTTTTTTGAAAAGCATAAAATTGGTTTGAATGCCTATTTCTTAGTTTTTTGCACAAAAGTAGCTATTAGGCAACTATGTGCCGCAAAAGTGCGTAAAAAGGAAAAACATAGGGAAAAACCTTGCACATTTATGGCATACCTTACCATACAATCAGACGAGTTCAAAACATTCAAAAGAACTATCAAACCTCTCTTAGAAGCCGATTTGCAAAAATACGGAAGTGCTGAAGCATTGGTTAAACACGTTGAACGATGCACAAACAAAACGTTGAGCGACAAATACATAGATACGTTGATGTTCAATCAATTGAGCGACTCCCCAAAAAAGGTAGGCAAGGATAGATGCCAAACTTCCAAACTGGATATTCTTTGCCAGTATTTTGGCTACCAAGATTTGGAGAAATTGTTACAACAGCAATACATTCGTCCTAATAACTATAGCTTAGAAGATAAGGTAACTGTAATAGTGCGGATAACAGAGCAGCTTACCTACTTCAGAAAATATGACTTTGACAACAATGAAATATTTGAAATTTGTCAAAATATGTATGATAGCACCTTATTGTTGTGTGAACAAGCAACCTTGCTGGGGATGAGCTTCTATCCTGAAGTGACAGAACTAAAAAGCATATTGGTAGTGATTGCCTCAGATAGATTTTCCTTTACAGAAGCTACTACTTTAAAAGAAGGTCTGTTGCCTGCTTTGTGTCAGGTATATGGACGCGCCTCAAAAGAATATCAGGGGAAAAAATACAAACTCGATATTTACACACTCAATAGTTTCAATTCAAACGAAAAGTTGTATCAAGAAGCACAAATCATACATGGAAACGATCAACCTGCTTTGTTGTACGCGCTCAATAGACGAGGCTTTGCATACGTATCAGAGGGCAAGTTCATACAAGCATCGCAGATTTTTAATCAATGTGAAGCACAACTTAGCCAAATTATCTATACAACACCACAAGAAAAAGAGTATCAAGAAGCCTACATACTACTTTATAAAGGCTATTTTCATTATAAAAATGAGCAACCAGCCTTTGCCACTTCCTATTTAGAAAAAGCAAGGGGAAAATTTATACAGTGCTTTCACAACAAACACTATTATGTGGGTATAATAGCATACCTTCTGTGGAAAATAAAAGGAAGTTCAGCTTACTTAGAACAAACAAAAGACATTTTATTGGGTAGGTATCCTTCAAGGCGTTTTTGGATTTTTGAAACTAAGCCAAGCATTGGCGAGGACTTTGGCTATTATGAAGGAAATGACAATAAAACTACATTGATATACAACGAGTTAGAAAATGCATGACGAAAAAGTCAAAAAAAAGAACTACACGATGCACACACATTTATCAAAATAAAGTTCTTTTTTGGTAAAAAGACTTAGCGGCAAAAAATATTTCGCATTTTTTTCTTGCTTTTTGGGGAAAAAGCCAAGTTCGTGCAATTATACTACAGAACGTTCTAATATATTGGTGAAAATGAGCAAAAATGACATTGATGTTGCAAAACTACGGAATCGTGATGATGCCGAATGGCAACGCATGGGCGAGATTCTTGGTGGTTATCTCAAAAAAAAGATTTTAGAGCATAGCCTATCTACAGATGATTGGGAAGACATAAGACAAGACGTAATGATAGCTGCCTCGAACCAAGTTAAACCCTTTTTGAACAAAACTTGGTTTTACAGCACTGCTAATAATACGGCACTCTACCATATTCGACAAAGTAGAGATAAACGCAAAACAGACAATTTTGAGGAAGCAAATTACATCGATCCTTCCAAACAAATGGCACAAAAGCACGATTTAGAACAAGCCTTGAACAAATTGAAGCCTTTAGACAAGCAAATTTTGTTAGCAAAAACCGATGGCTATTCAAATAAGAAAGTAGCTGAAATGCTTGGTATAACTGAAAGAAAGGTTGAAGATGGTTTTACCAGAAGCAAAAGGATAGCAAGAAAACACCTATTAGGATATTCATTTTTCCCTCTCCTCCTTACATGGCTTACCAATCTTTTCTCCAAGAAAATGTAACCCCTATGAAAAAAAATATGGAACTTATAGACCGCTATATGCGCGGCATAGCCAATGAACAAGAAGTAGAACGAGTTGAACGCTTGCTTGAAAAAGATGAAGCCTTTCAAAAACAATTCGACAGATACCTTGCCTTCGACCTCGTTTTTCATATCTCCGATTATACAGAAGAAGAAGAGCAAAAAGACAGGCGCAAACGGCAAAGATGGCGCGTAACCTCTGCCTTGAGCATAGCAAGTGTTTTGGTCTTAGTAATTTGGTATTTCCTCAGCTTACCTACCTTGCCTACCCAAGCCCACAAACAAACACAAATAAGCAGCCAAGACACCACCAAACGTAGGCAAGTTCAAGACACTACCCAAACCATTACCTCCCCTGTTCGACAAGACAGCACCCCAAAAACACCTCCCAAACAAGCTATAGAAATACCCACAAAAAATAACCAAACACCTATAGACTCTGTTTTTTTACCACTCAATCCTGATATGAACCAAGCCGCAGAATCAAGTGCTGAAGGGGGCAAAGGCATTAAATTCAAAGTCTTAACACCCAAGAAAAATCAAAATTTTAGCGCTACCATCGTGTTTGAATGGGAAAACGAGGGACGTACGCTACCTTACACCCTTACATTGTTTAACCGTTATGGAGGCACTTACAAAACATTTGAAAATATACCTGCTGTGCAAAAAAATGTGCGTTTTGAGGTAGATATACGCGATTTCCAGCCTGCACTCTACTTTTGGCGACTCGAACACGATACAGAAGAACAGCCTTTTATAGGCAAGTTTTTTGTGAAAAAGCAGTAAGCCTAAAAAGCCTCGGCAATGGTCGCCAGACATTGCCGATGGTTGTTTTTATTGTTTCCAATTCAATACAAAACCTGCCCAATTAGAAGGGTTGGAAAAATCTTTGTGCTTCAACAAGCTAATTTTGGCTTGTTGCAGGGCATACGCGTAGTCCTTGCCTGCCAGCATTTCTTGATAAAAAACCTGCATCAATTCCTTAGTGCTTGCATCATCTACCTTCCACAGAGAGTAGATAATGTTTTCAGCCCCTGCATACATAAAAGCCCTATTCAGAGCCAACATTCCTTCCCCTGCCACATACTTCCCAACCCCGCCTTGGCAAGAAGACATGATAAGGAGTTCGGGTTGTAGGCGCATATTGTAAATTTCTTCAGCATAGAGCATACCATCCTCCATATCAGCCGTTTCGAGGCTATCTTTGGGTTGATGGGCTATCACCCCCGACCTATCACTATCTATAGCATTGAAGAAAGAATGGGTGTTTAAGTGAACGATACGCGCTTCAGGAATATGTTTTTTGGCATTTCCTTCTGTTGCTTGTTCGTTCAGAAAGGTCAATACTTTTTTGCCTTTTTCTTTAAATTGTATTTCAAGATTCTTGGCTTCTTCTTCGCTGTGTTTCAGGTAAGGAATTTCTTCAGCACTCAAAAAACCACGAGTACGGTAGCTTTTGAGTGCGTTAGATTCTTCCATATTTTGTTCTTGTTGGCTCTTTTCAGCCAATTCTATAGCCGTTTTATTTTTCCAATAAGGTGGCGGGTTATTTTTGAATACAGGTGCGAAATTGAGCATATCTATCTTAAAAACACGCTTTTCTGCCTTACCTGCCCCAAATGCTAAGGTAGCTGAAGGATAATAACTTACCTGAAAATCTTTTATCACATAAGGCAACACACCAAAAGATTGCGCCCCTAAAGCCTCTGTACCTATTAGGGTTTTTATAGACGCAGGAACACTCGAAAAAAGTGCCTCAAACGGCAACTTTGATAAATCACTTTGTGGGATAATGAGCAAATGTTTATAGGAAGCAGTTGCTAAAAAGTCATCTTGCGCCGCCATACCCAAAAGCGTTTTATACAACATTTCGCCTATTTTTAGGTGTTCTCCTTTAGAAACTATATCGCCTCCTGAGAATATGATGCGCCTATAAGCCCGTACCATATTGTTTAGGCTGTCAGGCTTGATTTTCAAATCATAGACCTTAAATTTCCCTTTGGCTATCGCAAATAGCAAAACGGTTTCTTTCAAATAAGCATATTCTAAAACGACTTGAGTAGGCAAGAGTTGAGATTGCAAAATATCTACATTTATTAATTCAGTCTCGTAGCACATTTTGTAATAATTTGGGTTGCTTTTTCGTAAATCTAATTTTAATTTTTCATATTCTAATGTGTACTCTAAGATTTGTTTCCTTATTTTTCTATCTGTACTGTCTGCTTTTCCTCGACTGTATAGTTTTTCGTCTAAGTAATTGATTTTGGCTTTGGCACTTGATATAGCTTCGGCAAGCTCTGAATCTACTCCAAAGGTTACTTTGTTCTCAAAATGTATTTTTTTACCTATATTATATTTGTTGCGTTCTGCATATTGAAAAGCCTTAGCAAAATCGATTACCTCGTAAGCATAAGCAATGGCATCTTGGAAAAAATCATTCCCTACGTCTTCTTGCAAATAAATAAAATCTGAATGCTCAACATAACTATCTTGTACTTTGTCGAAATACTTTATGAACAAATCATAAAGAGCTTTTATTTCATACTCGGAAAATTCTTTCAACTTACTCATAGCTAACACTTTACATTGCAAGACATTCAATCCTATTTTTTTAATAATTGGGTTTTGCTTTATATCAGGGTTCTTGTAATAATCTAAACTATCACTAAAATTATTAAAGCATATCGCGATTGTTTTTTGCGATTGTACTAATGCTTCTTTGTATTTACCTTGCGCGTTTAGAATGATAGCTAAATGGAAACCCGCTAGGCTTATTCCTTCTACGTTTTTCTTTTGCTTATCATACTCTAAAGATAGTTTAGCATAATGATAGGCACTATCATATTGCGTCTTTTCCTTGTAAATGTAAGCCATTCTACGGTATATACGTCCGTCAATACGAATTCCCATTACTTTTTTGGCATATACTAAAGCAGAGTCTAATTGTTTATTTCCCGAGAATAGGAGTGATTTTAGGTCGTAAATTTTAGTAAAGATAGGGTGTTTTGGATTATTACCAAAAAAACCATCAATAACTTTTTCAGCTTCTTTAAGAATGAACAGCGATTTTGCATAGTCTTTTTTTGAGTGGTGTGTTTGTGAAAGTCCATAATAAAGATTGAACACTGTAATTTTATCCCATCCTTCTTGTGCGGATACAAGGCTCAACCCTAATTCATAATATTTTATACTTTTTTGTAAATATCCACGTGTGCGGGCATTTATAGCTAGTACGTTATAAGCGTTTATTTGCCTCTCTATTTTTTGTGTATCGCCTATTTCATCTAAATCAATGGCTTCCTTGATGTATAATTCTGCTTTGTCATATTGTTTAGTTATGGAATAAAGTATTCCCAAATTTATAAGTTGGTCGGCAATTTCATGTTTATATTTCTTGTTGTATTCAAGTTGCTTCTTTGAGTAGAAAAAAGAATTTTCAATCTCATCTTTTTTATAATAAATGCTTCCTAATTCACTATACAAGTCGTGTTTAACACCTTCAAAGGAGAGTATTTGTATGTTTTCTAATGCTTTTTCACACTTTAAAATGGCTATATCATACTTTTGTAAATAATTAACGAGTATATCTATACTACCACCTGCACACAATATGTAGAAACGCCACTCCTTTTGGTTTAAATAAATCTTAGACGCTTGCTCATAATAGTAACAAGCACTGTCATAATTTTTCTTCTGTTGTAGCCTTCTACCTTTAAGAGCTAGCTTCCATGTATTTGTAGTATCCTTAGAAAAAAATGCCTTCGCGTCAATAAGCTGTAGGCTGTCATTTTTGCTCATTTTCTCTTCAAATTGCCCACAAGCAGGTAAGGCAAAAAACGAACAAAAAATAATAAAAAAAATAGATACAAGTTTTTTCATAAAAAAGTAGGGGGGAGAAAGTTTTACTGATCCAAAGATAGCAATAGATGTTTGTTTTGCAAAAGTAATACAAAAAAGTACACTTTCGCGAAGCTTTTTATTTTACATCTTCTCATGTGTGCTAAAAACGCTGTCGGGTCTAAAATCACTCTCGTATGGTTTCATTTCAGGTTTTTGAAACCTGAAAAAAGATACCAACACCCAATCAAACTTTTCTAAAGCCCAATACCTAAAGAAAACGCACACTATACCACCTCATTATAACCACTTTTACAGCACCTCAAAAGCATAGTAAAAGCACACTAAAGGCACGAAAGGCTACTATATATAGCCTTAATGTTTGAAAATAGCGCATCAAAAAAGGAGGTCTAAACGAACTGTTTTTGACCTCCTTTTTCAAGTTGTTTTGGCTTGTTTTCGGTAAACCCATGGTGGGGTAGGCAAGGTTTCTTTCCATAAACCAAGCCCTTTGTTACGCGCTTCATTTTGCACATCATTAAGG
>JAYTNK010000345.1:0-3617 GCA_043748375.1 Cytophagales bacterium | reverse complement strand
ATTGCTTAAAAAGCACACAGAATTTTCCGTGTGCTTTTTTTGTGTAGTAGAAACAATATTTTTGCCATTTATTTGCCTAAAAACATTAAATAGTTCCATACACCTACAAGACCTACATTTATTTTGCAAAAAACAGGCTCGAAGTTTTCTAATAAAACAGGCAAGACTTGTCCCTCAAGTTTCACATGATTCCCTTTCATGAACTTGCGGTAAAAGCCAAAATTAGCCTTGTGAAAGTCCACCACCGCCACATGACCACCCTCTTTCAAATCTTTTTTGGCTTGGTGAATGAGGTCAATATATTGCGGATTGATCATAGTAAGCGAATATGAAAACAAAATAAGGTCAAATTGCCCATTATATTCATCATTTGCCCCATAAGGTTTTTCTTCCAATACGACACGGTCTTCATAATTTTTTAGGTTTTTGGAGGCTTGTGTAAGCATATCACCTGAAACGTCTAACCCTGTAAGACGGGCATTTGGATACGCTTTGGCGAGTTCTACCATGTTGGTGCCTGTACCACAGCCCACCTCAAGTATTTCGATAGGGGCATCGGTTGGGAAAGGTAGCTTCTGGATAATGGTTTTTCTACCATAAAGGAATGCCCAGCGGGTCATGTCATAAATTTTGGCTTGAAAAGCGTAATAGCTTCTCATGTCATCTACTTGTGCCTCCTCGTTGTTGGCAAAATCTTTCTTACTCATATCTTTAATTTCAAAATAATAAAAAGCTCGCAAAATTAAGCACAATAAACGCAAATACCAAGAAAGTTATGACAGGAATGTTTGGTTCTTAGAAAGTTATTGTGGGAATTAGGCTAAATTATTTTTTTGGGAGAGATACAAACCTTAGGGTGTCTGGGTGTAAAGTGTTCAAAATGAACGCTTTGTACCCAGACACCCTAACGGTTGTACCAGCATGATTCGTTTTGTAGAGGGGTTACCATGCAATTTCCCGTAATAACTTTCTAAGAACCAATGTTATTACAGCTTGAATCGTTATTAATAAGGATAAAAAGCTGTATCTTGCAAACAAAAAACCTCTGTTTTTGTAATGATGACTTACACATTTGAATTCTTGTATTGGTTGGGCGTAAATCCTGAAAAGAAAACGACCGCTTATTGGACGCAAGACGCTCGCTTCCAGTATGCTGTAGCCGCTTTAGGGTTGATAGAGCTGTTATCAAACAAAAACATAACTTGGACAACCGATAAGAAATTAGTAGTCTTGCCTGCCCTCCCGCCCGAAGATTTACTATTACGCCAAGTATGGGAAATGCTTAGCGCAAAACCGCGCGCTATCAAAACAATGCTTCAAAATATGGTACATGGGAAAGTGGCTTTTATGCGGCAAGTAAAAGCACGTTTAATCGCCCAAAACTGCCTAAAAATAGAGGAAAAACGTTTTTTAGGTGTTATTCCCTATCGAAACACGCATATCGTTTCAGATGCAGAAAGACTTGCCTACCAAACGCGCCTGCAAAATATCATACAAGGAGATGAAAAAGCGACTTTGCAAGATTTTATTTTGCTCAAAGTAGCAAACGCTTGTAAAATACAACGTATAGTAGATAGTCTTTCAAAAGGGCAGGCACAAAAAGACTTTATAGCAAAATTTGCGGATTGGGCTACCCAAAAAACGGCTCATGACGATGTCTTAGCGTTTTTGGAAACATTAGGTCTTGAGAAAGACTTGGGGGAATTAGCCGATATGTTGGATACACTGACCGATATGGTGGATAGCATAGGGGACGCAGCCGCTGATGCAGGAGACGGTGGGGGAGGAGATAGCAGTGATTAAAATAGACTATTTAGACAATTTTATAAAATAAGTTCTTATAGGTTATTGTAAAAATAACATAGGAAAAATAGGGGGGAATTCTCTTTTTTAGGTATGTTATTTGTTATTTTTGGTATGTAAGGTTTATTTTATTTTTATTTTGCCTAACTTTGTAAAACCATTTAACCTCTTCCCTAACTCCCCTTTAAAGCTGGGGATTGTGTGCCTATGAAAAAACTACTATTTTCTTATTGTTTATTTACAATCTTGGTTTTATTGATGCCAATTAAGTTGCAAGCTCAAATAAATAATGATTGTATCAACGTATTTCTTGCCAATAGATTATTGTGTGGAAATGCCAGTTTTACTCAAGATAATTCCAATGGATTTGGGGCAAATGACTTTGCCGCACCCAATCAGAATAATCCAGGTTGTCTTTTGCCTAATAATGGTCGCCCTGAGGTTCAATCTGCTTGGTATGCGTTTAAAATACAAACAGCTGGCACACTATCGCTTGATATTATACCCAATGGTGCTTCTGACTTTGATTTTGCTATATTCGGACCAGACAAGCCATGCCATGCGCTTGGCAGTCCCCTCAGATGCAGTTATGCCTCTCCCCAAGCACCCACAGGTATGAACCTTACAACGGGTGAGGTAAGTGAAAACGCAAGCGGTGATGGATACGTGAGGTTTTTAGATGTTTTGCCAGGTCAAACCTATTATATGCTTATCAATAACTGGAGTGGCAATAATAATGGATTTTCATTGAATTGGGGAGGTACAGGTAAGTTAGCTGTGAGTACCGCAGAATTTAATGCAACTGTATCTTGTAATATAGCTACCTTTAATGGTAACGGCTCTGTAACTTGTGATGGGAGTGTGCTTGGCTTTGAATGGGATTTTGGTGATGGCTCGCCCATAACCTCTGAAAACTTTAAGAAAAGCCCTCGCCATTATTATCAAGCTACAGGTATCTATCAAGTAAAACTTACTACCACCATTCTTGAATCTACAGCAGAACTAAATATAGGCGTGAAAGCCATTGCTATCAAGCCTGTTACGATTGTGAAAGTGCCGCCTGTGATACAAATGCCCAATTTGCAAAATAAATACTGTGTGTCTGACCCTAACCTTACCCTTGCGGCTACACCTGTGGGAGGCAAGTTCGCTATCAAGAAAAACCAGTTAGGCGAATTTGTAGATAATCAAACCGTTTTTAGTCCTCCTACGCTTGGGGTAGGCAAGCATGAGGTGCGTTATACCTATCAAGACCCTACCGACCTTGCCTGCCAAAGCGTCAAAATAGCCGTGGTAACGGTGTATGCCTTGCCTACGCTTGATTTAAATGCTATCTCAAGTACCTATTGTGTTTCTTCGCCTGCCTTTACCTTAGTAGGCAGTCCCGCAGGCGGTACTTTTAAAATTGGTACTACGCCAGCTACGCAATTCAACCCTGCTACGCTTGGTGCAGGCACATTTACGCTTAATTATGACTATGCAGATGGCGTAAGTGGTTGTGCTGCCTCTACTTCTAAAATAGTAACCATATACCCTACGCCTACGCTTGCCTACACGAATTTACGTGATGCGTATTGCTTGGCAGGTAGTCCTTTTACCATACAAGCCACTCCTGCGGGAGGCGCGATGACTATCAATGGCGCGAGTAGTGCCAATTTTGATATTCCTGCGTTAGGTATTGGCAATCATACTGTAGTTTATAGCTATACTTCCCCTGACGGTTGTAGCAACACGCTCACCAAACAAGTGCAAATAGCGGATAAACCTATCATTACTTTTGTAGGACTTAATAGTTTGTATTGTACAGATATAAC
>JAYTNK010000344.1:0-1873 GCA_043748375.1 Cytophagales bacterium | reverse complement strand
GCCATAGTATTAAAAAAAATACAGTTAAAAACTTCATGTTCATTTAATAAAACCAATTTTATATGACGATTTTTACTCCCCTACCATCACAAAAGCCCCCCAGTAATACGGTTCAGGATATTTTTTTTTCAGTTCCTTTTGCGCATTTTTGAAAGCTACTCGCTTAGTTTGTCCTTTGGTTATCAGGTTTTCATAAAACAACGTCATCAATTCTTGCGTAGCCTCATCACTTACCGTCCAAAGCGACATCAACACCGTTTTTGCTCCTGCCGTTTGGAAAGCCCGTTGTAACCCATAGACACCCTCGCCACTAATGGCCTCGCCTAAACCTGTTTCGCAGGCAGACATAACCACTAAGTCCGTATCATCTAAGTGTAAATTCATCGCTTCAAAAGCCGTGAGAATACCGTCTCCTCCACTTTGTATAGCATTTTTGGCATCAGCCAGCAATAAGCCCGACCTTAACAAAGGATTTTCAAAAAACTTCTTACTGTCTATTCCTAAGGTTAAGCTTTCCTCAGCCTCTTTTGCTGCGTTTTTCAAAAAATAGCCATGCGTGGCTATGTGCAACATATCAGGGGAACGCAACGCCTTCAGGTTTGCCTCACTTGCCTCTTTACCTAAGAATTTTTGCACCCCTATTTTTTTAGCTTGCAATATTTTTTCCAAATTGTTTACTTCTATTTGGGTATTAGGCAAGGCAGGAATATCCCCTCCGTCAAAAAAACGACTAAGTGTATCCCTTTTTACAGCTTTTGCCCATGCCATGTCTATAGTGCGTTCTTCAGTGCCTGTTTTTTTCTTTTCTTGTTCCAGATTGTAAGCAGGATAACCCATCAACGCACTATTTTTAAAAGCTTTTTTGCCTATCTTTTTGCGGACAATTAAATCTTTTGTATTACTCAATAATTCAATGTCTATCATTTTATCTAAATACTTGCCTGTTTTTGGATTGTAAAGCGTATGAAGATTGATACCATTATAAACCCCATCTACAGAAAGATACACTTTCTTTACACCTTTTAATTGCGCCGCTATTTTCTCCCAATAGACGCGATAAGAAGTCGTGTCTATGGCTTTAGATTTAATTCTATTCAAGTAATTTTTAGCATACTTACCTTCCAACTCATTGCCATTAGGCAACAAAATCATGTCAGGATACAAGGAAGCGGGGGTTATCAACAAAGCCATATACTTCACCGTATCTGCCTGATAAAAGCGTATAATTTCCATCGCCACGTCGCCTTTTTTAAGTAACTTTTGCACGTCTGTCCAAGCATACCACTTATTATCTATAACTGTAGCAAAGATTTCAGAACGGGTAGATAATTGTCTTTCTATTTCATTAGTTTCCGTTTCTAAGGTAGGCAAGTCTATACCTTGTTTTTCTCTATCTTTTATAGAAAGACTATAAGCCTTAGAAAGATATTCCTTTTTGTTTTGCCAAGTTTGATACAAGATTATCAAACTACTATCCTGACTACTTACAACGCGCGTACGCATTTTATTAGTCGCGTGAAATAATAAGGCTTTAGTAGCCAATATATTGTTGTACACTTCTATCGTAATAGCAGGTTTTTGCGCGTAATATTTAGATGCAAAAGCGTTAAAGCTATTAAAGCTATCTGAAAAAGTCTTATAAAACAAGCCTTTTTCATTTTCTGATAAATGTGCAAAATTGTGGTCTATTTGAGAGAGAGAAGTATGGGTAGATTCTATATACAAAGGTAATGCTTGAGCATACAAGCCTTGTATGTTATATAATTCTGCCAAATTACGGCAGGACTTTGCATAATCAGGATGTGTATTCCCTAATATTTTCTCTGAAATATTTTTTGCTTCTATATGTAAACTTTCTGATTGAGCATATAAC
>JAYTNK010000343.1:0-4914 GCA_043748375.1 Cytophagales bacterium | reverse complement strand
TCCATCATCTTCTCCACCCGCAAAGGGGTTATTATTAATGACGGGACAAGCTACATTGGATAGCCTTATATTGGCGTGTCCATCATCTTCTCCACCTGCAAAGGGGTTATTATTAATGATGGAGCAAGCTACATTGGATAGTCTTATATGGGCGTGTCCATCATCTTCCCCACCTAAAAATGGGTTACTATTAATTACGGAGCAAACTACATTGGGTAGCCTTATGTTGGCATGTCCATTAGCTTCACCTCCTAAAAACTGTGCATAACCAAGTAAGGAACTAGAAAGTAGCACCATTGTAAACACAATCTTTATGATAGGAATTTTCATACAAACAAGTAAATATCTAATATTATGCATTATCTCACACCTCTGCCACCAGTCCTGCGCGTCCTTGTAGCATTTTCTGCGGTATTTCCGAGATAGAAACGGTCTGAAACTTGGCAACGCTGTGCTGTGTATTCCCAATTGCCACCCCTTACTATGGATTGGGCATCTGAAATTCCCCAGCCAGCCGTATTTGAATCTCCAAGATTGTCTATAATACCATCACCATTACCACCCACAAAAATAATAATGTTTCCTGGGCCAGTAGTTGACGGCGGTCCTGTGTTCCACCCTACAGTGATAGCTTGCTCCCACAAATTGCCTGACAAATCCATGATGCCATAAAACGAAGCGCCTGCACCTGCTCTGATGGTTGCGCCAGTTGCGGCAAAACCTACCCGCAAAGGACCTAAAGTGGTGCTTATTCCACCATTTTGCGCACATAATCCATTTCCTGTAGTGGTTGAGACCTCGCTTGCCTGCCCGCCATTGGTAAGCGCACTTGAAATAGCTTGTGTGATGGTAGTTGCTCCCCAAGCATATTCTTGTAATACAGGAATGTTGGCACCACGAGCCGCTTTTTCAAATTCAAGTTCTGTCATGGGTCTCAATGCTGACCAATCTAAATAGGCTTTTAAATCTCTCCAACTTAGATAATTGCAGGCAATATTGCCTCCATCATTGGCTTCATCGTAGGTATTATTGTTATTCAAATCATTTCCATATACTGCTGGGGTAGAAAAGGCAATTCCTGGAGTTCGTATTTCAATGGAGTTTCTGTTATCGCCCGAGGCTGTAGCCAGTGCGGCAGTGCCTATGGTGGCGGAAGGTATTATAGCCGTTCTGTAGGATTGTTGTTCAAAGGTAAGTAGATTTAAAAACGCCACGTATTGTTGTTGGCTAATTTCGTATTTCATACAATAAAATGCATTGAAGCCTTTTGGATAAGCTGTTACCAGTTGTTGATGATTGGCATAAGGAAATGACTGTTCCGAAGACTGATTTCTCAGCGGGCTTCCTGCTGCTATTAACGCTTCGCTACCAATAGTAGTAGTTGCGGTACTGAGAAAACTGCCAAAGGAATTAACAGAGTGGGTAGTACCATTAAGAGAAATATCACCTACCTGAAAACTACCTTGGGGTACATTTACCATTTCAATACCCAATACTTCGTAGTTTGTACTTGCCACCGTATAGGCACTTGAAAAAGTAAGTACCACAGTAGCAGTTGCAATATTACCACTACCCGTAGCAATTCTTCTTATAAAAACGCCTCTGCCATCTGTTACGGCATCTACTTGCAAAACGCCACCTGTTACGGTATGATTAGCACTTACGGTGCTTACATTCGCATGAAGCCATGGGCTTGAACCAACAGCGCAGACCTGCGTTTTAACAAATATCCACACAGCGTCCCAGTTATTTGTAGGCGCGGCGGTATTCCAACTATTGTCCCATGCAATATCAAACTGTATGGTCGTTGCGGTGGCTGAAACGTTTGTAATCCTGAGGTTATTTGAATAACCGCAAACACTACAAAGCAATAAAATGTTTAATAGCAAAATCTTTTTTTTCATAATATAATGTATTGGTAGTGTTAAACAAGTAACGTTGTACTTTACGTTTTTGTAGCATATAAGTTGTGACAAGAAGTGCATTAGTCTTTACATTTACTAATTATATAGCAAGAAGTATGCAAATATACACATCGGAAAGTGGTTTTGGGAAATTTAGATAACCCCGAATGGGGTTGAACTATGAATAGCCCCACGTGAAACGTGGGGTAAGCGAAAAGTCATATCCCAAAACCAATTTCGTATGCAAATAGGCTGTTTTTTTGATTCTTCGAAAGTTATGGCGAGATTTATCAAAGCTTCTCGCGTAGCCATTCTGTTAAGAATCCCTTATTAGTGCTAAAGGAACAAACAGAGGCGCACAGCATGGCTAATTCTCAGCATACTTCCGTAATAACTTTCGAAGAACCAGCATAAATTAAGATTAGAAGCAAATAAAACTACTTCTTGGTAGGCAAGACAGGTTTCTTCACTTCTCGAAAAGAGTACGTAAAAGACAGCATAATGTATCTGCCTATTGAGTTGATAAATTCTTGCTGAATAGAGTTTGCATTGATATTTTGTGAAATACCTGTATTTTGATTGAGCAAATTCACACCTCGAAGTTTGAACTCTCCTCTATCGTTGCGTAGGCAAGGTACAGATATAGCCACATCAAGCATAGGCAAAGCCTGAAAAAAATCATTCGTAATACCTCTGTTGATTTCATAATCTAAATTGGCTTGAATAGCCATAAACTCAAGCGCATCTATATCTATACTTAGCTCGTAATTTTGGTTCAAAAAGCGTTGGTTTTGCGCTGTATTCGCCTCATAACGTGTTTGTTGATACTCTAAACTCCCACCAATCGAAATACTCCCAAATTTATCCCATTCCCAATTATAGTCCAAATTTCCTTCTATTGCTTGATTGTGAATAAGATTCGTAAGTGCATTTATGACATTGACGGTTTGGTTGTAGCGCGCATAAATACCTACATCTACATTACTTTTGATTTTTTTGAAGTTCATGTTATATGTAAAATTGCCATTCATACTATATGAACTTCGGGTATTGATGGGGCGTGAAGTACGTATAAGTTTCTCATCTACAAATTGTTCGTTTACTATATTATTTGTGGTGTAGTTAGCAGAACAATAACTATAAAAACTTGAAAATTTATCAGGATTACGGCTATTAAAGTTAGTAGAAAATCTATGTATATAGGCGGGGCGCAAGTTTGAATTTCCTAATATGATGTTGAGTGGGTTGGTATTATTGGGTACAGGCTGAAGTTGGTTGATGTTGGGCGCATTGATTTGGGCGTTATAGTTCATGCGAAAGCTAGTTTGTTTGGTAAATTTATAATTAAAGCTGGCACTTGGCAAAACATTTTCAAATCTTTTTTCAATCGTGGGCAGGTTGGGTGTATTGCCTTTCAGGTGTGAGAATTGAGTCGCCAAACCTACTATAAATTGGTATTTTTTTTCATTCAAATTAAGTGAAAATCCGCCATTGTGATATTCAAAAATATTATCGAAATCATTGCTCAAAAGTGTGTTTGTTTTTCTTTCTTCGTTTTCTATATCAAAAACTTCTCGTTTGCTATCATTCAAGTTGAGTTGATAAATCTGATTCAGGCTTAGCGTAAGTTTTTTGGTAATGGGTTCGGTATAGGTATTGCGGGTTGTATAGGTTTGAGTTTGGTTATTTTGGTTATTTTGCTGGTTTAAGAGTGCTGTACTGTCGTTGCTGAAAAACTTATTTCTTGCCTGCAACTTGCCTACCTGTGCCTGTTGATTTTGAGTGGTAGCAAGATTTATGGAGAGTGTTCTGCCTGTTTTTTTGAATTTTTGGCTGTAAAATATGTTGGCGCGGTAGTTCAATCTTTTCGCATTATTAAAGTTGTCTCGTTGGCTTTCGTTAGTTTTTATATTTCCATTAGTCAGCGAGTTGCTAAGATTGTAGGTAGTATTGTCATTATCAGCATAATCCAATCCACCTTGAGCGCGAAGATTGCGCATAGAATCTATTTTGTAATTGATTGAAAAACTACCTTTGTGGCTTAGATTCAGCGCATATTGATTGTTGATTTGGTTGGTGGCAAAATAATTGGTGTTCAAAAATGTTTCACTATTTTCGGTTTTTTCTATGGTGTTGTCAGCCTGTGTGAGAAAATAACTTGCATTCAGTTCTACTTTCTTATGTAGGGTTTGATTCATATTCACGCCTACAGAAGTATTGCGCAAAAAGCCATAATTATTACCTCCAAATCCGAAGTTAAAACCAGACGAGTACGTACCATCTCCTCCAAACGTTACATCTCCTCCGCCTCCTCTACTTTGCTCGCCCCTGTTGCTAAAATCTTGGTAATCTTCATAAGAAAAACCTGTATTATTGATGTTGTTGTGCATACCAATTACCGAAAATTGGTTCTTTTTATTGAAGGTATTAAAGTTTCCTTTTGCTTCATAGCGTTCATCTGTGCCATAGCCTGCCATAGCTTTGCCAAAGTTCATTCGCTTGTCTTGATTTTTGGTTTCTATGTTGATGATTTTTATATTTTGTCCGTCATCGATGCCTGAAGTTTGGGTTTGGTCGCTTTTTTGGTCGACTATTTGTACTTTGCTTATCGCATCAGCAGGCAAGTTCTGGGTAGCCATTTGGGGCGTTCCGCCAAAAAACTCTTTACCATTCACAAATACCTTGCTTACCTCTTGCCCCTGCGTTTTTATATTTCCTTTGGCATCAACTTGTACATTAGGCAATTTTTTCAAAAGGTCTTCCAAAGTAGCATTAGTACGGGTTTTGAAAGAACTTGCATTAAATTCTATAGTGTCTTTGGCTATTCTTACGGGATCTTTTTCACCTTTTAGTGTAACTTCCTGTAAAGTTATATCTACCATTTGAAGTGTATCAAGTACTGTATCTGCTTTCAAATCAAGGTTTTTATGAAAAGTTTGATAACCAACAAACGTGATTTTCAATAAATAGGCTTTTGGCTCTATTTTTTTGAACTCAAAAACACCATTTT
>JAYTNK010000342.1:0-6635 GCA_043748375.1 Cytophagales bacterium | reverse complement strand
TTCTCGCCTGCCGTACCGCGAGCCGAAGCATATCCTTCACCAAATAACGTAGGCAAGACTTCATGGCTTATGCCTATCCCTGTATCGCTTAGGCAGACGGTTGCGTATGAATCTGTTTGACTTACACTAAAATAAACTGAGTCAGCTGTTTTACAAAACTTGAGGGCATTACTTAGCAAGTTGCGTACCACAAGGTCAATCATATCAATATCTGCCCACACAAGCAATTTACTTGTTAATCGGTTTTCAATTGTAATATCTTTTGTAATTGCCGCTTGAGTATAAAGTTGTATGTTTTCGGCTATAACCTCTTGCAAATCAAATAGTTGTGGCTTTACCATTTCGCCCCCAAGTTGCGAGGTAGCCCATCGAAAGAGGTTATCGAGCAAGTCGGACGCATGACTAAGATTTTGTTTAATATTGTTTGAAATGTGCTGAAACTCTTCTGGCGTAATCATACCGCTTTCCAAAATAGGCAAGATGCCTTTGATTTGGCTCAAGGGCGATTTCAAGTCGTGTCCTATGATAGAAAAGAGTTTGTCTTTGAGCGCGTTTACATCTTTGAGATAATAGGCTTGGGCTTCGAGTTCAATATTGATGGTTTCTATTTCTACTTTTTGACTAAATATAATACGATTGGCTTTTAAAATACGCCTTTGGTTTAAAAACAACATTAATACGAATATAATAGCAAATATAAATGCACTAAGGAACAAATAAGTATAAAAATGTTGTTCTGCCATTTTTTTATCTTGCTTTGCCTGCCAAACAGCTTCTTTTTTTTCATAGTCATATTGCGTTTGGAGAGCGTTGTTTTTTTGTATATTATCGTCATTCAGAAGGCTATCTTGCTGTACCTTGAATAATTTATGGTTTTCTAAAGCATTTTTATAGTCGCCTACTGCCTCATATACATGGCTCAATGTTTGAAAATTATTTCTAATTCCTTCTCTATTTTTAAGCTCTTTTGCTATCTCAAGTCCTTGTTTTGAAAAGGTAAGGGCAGTTTCAAAGTTTTTTAATAGGATGTGTGTTTCTGCTAAATTGAGGAGTATATCATTTTCTATATCTTTATCGCCTATTTCCTGGCTTATTTTATGGGCTTTATCCAAGTAAAGCAGGGCAATTTCAGGTTTATTTATTTTATTATAGTTGCCACCAATATTATTATAGTTGTACGCAAGACCTTGTTTATCAGCCAATTTCTCATTTATTTTGAGTGATTCGAGGTGTTGTAGCAAGGCTTTGTCGTATTGCTTTAGTTCGCCTAATACGTGTCCAATGTTATTATAGCTATTAGCTTCACCATGTTTGTCTTTTGTAACTTTGTTGATAGCCAGTGCTTTGTAATAGTAGGCGAGTGCTTTGTCATGTTTGTTTTGGCTTTGGTAAACGATGGCTATGTTGTTGTAACATGTGCTAATATTATGGCTGTCTTGTATTTTTTCAGCTATGCGCAACGCCTCTAATAGAAATTCAAGGGCTTTTGTATAATTCCCCTGTCCATAATAATACAGTCCTAAGTCTTGCAAGGCGCGTGAGATGCCCTTTTGGTATGATATTTTTTTGGCTAATGTATAAAACCTCTCTGCTGTGATGCGCATAGAGTCTGGTTTAACGGCATAATAGGCATACCCTAATTCATGAAGTGTTTTTAAGTAATTCGTATCTTTTTCATATTGTGGATTCTTTTTTATTTTGCGCATAATAATTTGCAAGCTATCCAACTGTTGTCGTTGGGCGTAGCCATACGTAATAAAAACGAATGTGAGTAATATGAAAACAATAAATTTGTACATAACACTACAAAAAACACTTGTTATTTTATAAAAATATTTTTTTAGCACCTTACATCTAAAATTTTATTGAATAAAATTCCTTCTTTTAAAGAATAAGCAGAGGCAAAAATGTTTTGTGGATTTGTTTTCTCGATAATAAATTTTATCAATGCCATAGCTACCACAATCATATCAGCCCTCAAGTCTAACATTCCCTCTATGGCTTTTCTTTGTTCAAGATTGCGCACAATAACCTGTTGGTAGAGTTTATAGAAATCATTTCTATCTATGCGAACAGCTTTTTCTGTCATTTCACCATGTTCGTCTGTTTGTATGGTTGTTTCTTTGTTCATCTGTTCGGTCATGGCGATAATCGTTTCAAATGCACCTGCTGAACCAATGAGCATTTGCGGAATATGGCTAAACAGCACTTGTGTAAGTTCGAATAAGGCAGTTTCTAAGTAAATCTCCATCCGTTGCAAGTCTAATTGCGAGATAGGGTCTGTACGCATATATTTGTCAGCGAGGCGTTGCCCGCCTATTTCAAAACTTTTCTTCCAAAAAACCTTGCTGTCATTGGCAAGAATAAACTCTACACTACCACCACCAATGTCCATAATAAGGGCGGTTTGGTTTTTCATGGGAACAGCCCGCCGTACCCCTTCATAAATATAAGTTGCTTCTTGATTTCCGCCAATAATATCTATCGTGATACCAAAATTTTGCTGAATTTGTTGTGCTATGGTTTGTCCATTATGTGCGTTTCGAAAGGCACTTGTAGCTGTTGCAAAAATCTTTTGGCTCGGAATTTCATAGCTTTGCAACGTACTTGAGAAACGCGTGAAGGCTTGCATGATACGTTTTTCGGCAACCTCGTTGATGATGCCTTGCGAAATGCCTCCTTCGCCAATTTTTACAGGGACTTTCTCTTTGTAAATCGTTTTAAACCCTTCGTTTGAATCATTTAGTTCTACGATAAGCAAATGGAATATGTTTGTTCCAAGATCAAGAACAGCGTAGCGATTAGTGGAAGGCGACATAAAGAAACACATGGAGAGATTGGATAGTTTATTTTCGCGCTCAAAAAATCACGAAAGTATGCCTACTTTTGTAACCGTTATTATAGTAGCGAATAAATTTGAACGCAAGTTATAGAAAAAAGGTCAATATTACAAACTGCCATCCATGAAAAAAATACTGCTTTCGCCCCCACACCTTACAGGCAACGAGGCAACTTATATCCAACAAGTCTTAGACAGCAATTGGATTGCGCCTGTAGGCAAGATGTTAGCCGATTTTGAGGAGGCAGTTTGTGCCTTTACAGGTGCGAAATATGCCCTCGCTACTCATTCAGGCACTGCTGCTATACATTTAGGGCTGCGACTGCTTGGGGTAGGCAAGGGCGATAATGTTATATGTCCTTCGCTTACTTTTATTGCCACTGCCAATCCCATTCTTTATTTAAATGCCAACCCCATATTTGTGGATTCTGATGCACAAGGCAATATTGAGCCTGCACACCTTGAACAAGCCCTTGCCTACTGCGTCCAAACTGGCAAGCCCGCAAAAGCTATTGTTATTGTTCATTTGTACGGACAATCCGTACAACTATACGAACTTACGCGCATTGCCCAAGCCTATCATGTGCCTATATTGGAAGATGCGGCGGAGGCATTGGGTAGTTTATATGCAGGCAAGGCATTAGGCACGTGGGGCGATGTGGGTGTTTTTTCATTTAATGGCAACAAAATTATTACAACTTCGGGGGGGGGAATGTTACTCTTGCCTACCCTCGAAATGCGCGAAAAAGCCTTGTTTTGGGCTACGCAAGCCAAAGACATTGCCCCGCACTATCAACACAGCGAAATAGGCTATAATTATCGCCTCAGCAACGTATTGGCGGGCATAGGTGTAGCGCAAATGCTTGCCTTGCCTGCCCGCATAGCCCGTAGGCGAGCTGTTTTTGCTTATTATTTTGAGGCATTACACGCAGAAAGGGTAGGGGAGAAGCTCGCTTTTTTAACGGAAACCCCCCAAACATTTACTAATCGATGGCTGACGATAGTCTTGTTTCGTACTTTTGAAACGAGAGAAAAAATACGCCTTGCTTTAGAGGAAGCGGGAATCGAGTCGCGCCCAATTTGGAAACCTTTGCATCTCCAACCTCTTTTTGCAAAAACGCCTTATTTTGGAGATGGGGTAGGGGAGGACATATTCGAAAGAGGACTTTGTTTACCATCAGGCACGACTATGGACGAAAAAGACATGGACTTCTGCGTGCAAATTATCAAAAATAATCTGTAGTTTACGCTAGTGCGAAACTATCGGTAGGATAGCGTTATTTTTGTAAGATTGTTTTTTTACGCGATAGGTTGAAAATATAACATCTGTAGCACTGTCGAAATTTTGTTGGTGAGGCTATTTTAGCCTGTTTTTAAAAAAAGAAGGTGTTTTTTTTGAAAAAACGTATAAAAATAACAAAGTTTGGCGAAACATTTGCATCATTTACACATAGATTGTGCATTTTTGCAAGCCTATTTGCTGATTTATGTTTTTCAGACGCATATCTCTATGACACTTCAAAAAAAAATATGCCTAAAAAGTATTGGTTTTTATTTATTGCATTTGGTTTACTGTTGGTAGTAAATGGCTGGTTGAATTTGTATTCGCAAAATAAGCGCGTGCAGTTATCTCAACTGACACTTGACTCTACTATATATCCTAAAATTGATGTAGTTCACACAAGCATGAAGCCTGCGTGGTATCAGTTTTTTATGCCACGCGGTGTTGTGCCTCCTGTGTCTAAGTCCAATTTGCCTATAGCTTTTGTTGCTCAAGAAAATCCGCAAAATCCTACCCTTATGCAGTGGTATTTGGTTAATCAAACACAACTTGCCTATCAACTGCCGACCGAAAATGGTAGCTTATTGATGATTCAAGAAGCCCAAAATAAGGAGGGCAAGTGGAAACCTGTAGAATATTGGGCTTCACAGTGGGGTAGCGGTGCGTCTATGCCTGCGGTTCATCAAACGCTTACACTTGAGCCTCAAAAAGCAGTTATGATTGTTGCACCTAAATATGAAGGTGTGCTTAAAACGAACTTGCGCTTCAAATTTAAAGCTGTAGATGCGAAAGGCAAGAAAATAATGCTTTACTCGCCTGTTTTTCGGGGCAGTGTTGCGCCTACCCAATTTGAGGTTAGTGTGGCTGAAAAGAAAAAAGGCGTTTCCTATTTGGATTAAAATAAATAGGGGTTAGCAAGTTTCAACTTGCTAACCCCTATTTATTTGTTTCTATTTTGTATTACAATTTAAATGCTTTTTTAACGGCATCTACGTGGTCAAGTTTTTCCCAAGTGAAAAATTCTACTTCTTTTTTCACTTTTTTGCGTATTTCGCGTTTCTCTTCTGCATTTTCAGTAATTTCTACTAACAGCAATTCTACTTCTTTTTTGTAAGAATCGCGTCCCATGTGTCCGTAAGCAGCAGTTTCAGAGAATATAGGGTTTTTCAAACCGAAACGTTCTACGATAGCTTTTGGACGCATATCGAATATTTCGTTTAAGATATTAGCGATTTCAGCATCGTTAAGTCCTACTTTTGAAGTACCATACGTGTTTACGTTTAGAGATACTGGGCGTGCTACGCCAATAGCGTAGGCTACTTGTACCAATATTTCGTCTGCAATACCTGCAGCTACTGCGTTTTTGGCGATATGACGGGCTGCATACGCGGCACTTCTATCTACTTTTGAAGAGTCTTTTCCAGAAAACGCGCCACCACCATGTGCACCTTTACCACCGTAAGTATCTACGATAATTTTGCGACCTGTCAAGCCTGTATCACCGTGAGGTCCACCGATAACGAACTTGCCTGTAGGGTTGATATGGTAGATAGTTTTGTCGTCAAGTAATTCAGCAGGGATTACACGAGGAATGAGAATTTTAATCATGTCTTCGCGTATTTTTGCCAACATAGCAGCTTCTTCATCGAAGTCATCATGTTGTGTAGAAACCACAATCGTATGTACACGTATAGGTTTATCGTTTGCATATTCAATGGTAACTTGCGCTTTAGCATCTGGGCGAAGGTAGCCAATGATGTGCTTTTCCTCTTTGCGAATGCGTGCAAGTTCTTTCATGAGTCTGTGTGAAAACGCGAGTGCCATAGGCATATACTCGGGCGTTTCTCTTGAAGCATAACCAAACATCATGCCTTGGTCGCCTGCGCCTTGCTCTTTGTCCAAGCCTTCGCCTTCGTTCACGCCTTGTGCGATATCAGGCGATTGGCTGTGTACGTTTACCATTACTCCACAAGACTCAGAGTCGAAGCAATAATGGGCGTTGTCATAGCCTATTTTCTTGATAGTGGCACGCACTACATCAGGAATTTCCACGTATGCTTTAGTGGTTATTTCGCCTGCTACTACAGCTTGTCCTGTGGTAACGAGCGTTTCACACGCTACACGAGAATGGGGGTCTTGAGCAAGCATAGCATCAAGAACGGCATCAGAGATTTGGTCGGCTACTTTGTCAGGGTGTCCTTCAGAAACAGACTCAGAAGTGAATAAGTAATTCATTTATTGCTTGGATATTTTAACGTTCTTCTTTCGAGGTGCAAAGATAAAGTGTTTTTGTATAAATTGCAAAACGCCTTAAAAGATAAGCAAGGGGCAAAAATGAGATTGGGCAAATATTCAGTAGGATATCGAAGGTTTTTGGGCTATACAAAAAATATTATTTGGTGTAGAGCTTGTTTTTTCAAATAAAATAGTGGAAAATTTTGTTACTACGTTTGTTAATAATAATGCTTGTGTAGGCGATATTGGGCTGTTTTTTTTTATTTTTTGGCTTATTGG
>JAYTNK010000341.1:0-7576 GCA_043748375.1 Cytophagales bacterium | reverse complement strand
TGTTTTTCAGCTATTTAACAAGTTTATTTAGATATTATTTTTTTGTTACATTACACTAAATACCTTATAAAGACGTTTATGAATAGCTATATATAGGCAAATAACCAATCTAGAACGCTCATGCCTCTTACTTTTTTAAAATTTAGTTTCCTTTGTTTTTGTATGCTCTATGGGCAGGCAAGTATTGCCCAATCACTCAAACTTATCAAAAACAAAATAGCGGAACGGCTTACGATGGGCATACCAGAAGAGTTTGTGGTAATGCCTCCTAACGTGTATGCCAAGAAGTATGGCGCATACCGCACTCCATTAGCTATTTACACATCTCCTGATGGTAAGGCTGACCTTGGCGTAAACCAACAAGCGAACCGTCTTGCTGCCTCTATTGCTCAAGCTGATTGGAAAGACGAAGATGTTAAGATGTTGCAAGGTATGTATAAGTCAAGTATCTTGTCTATGCATGAAAAAGTAACGTTTTTGCAAGACAAGATAGAACTCATCAATAAAAAAACTTGCATCGTCTTTGAATTTATAGGCACAGTTCGAGATGAAGATGAGAACGGCAAAAAAAGTGGCAACGAGCGCAAGCAATATTCTTATATTCAATATGCCATAGATAGCAAACAGGTTACTATTTTCAACTTTACCTGCCCCGATAATCAGCGTAAATACTACCAACAACTCGCTAATAATGTGATGCACAGCGTAAAATTTAAATAATGCTTTTTCAAAATTGTGGTTCTTAGAAAGTTATTACGGGATAGCCACGCTGTAAGCGTCTGTTATACACTTTAGCACCCGCAAAATCCTGAAAAACAGCTGCTTACAGCATGACTGCGTATGTTTTTTGGTAGTTTCCGCTATAACTTTCGAAGAACCAAAATTGTTTAAAAAAAAGCGCAAGACCAATGGTCTTGTGCTTTTTACTGAAAAAATAAAATTATGGGAAATAACTAACTAACTAACTAACTAACTAACTAACTAACTAACTATACTAAAATGCTATTCTCCACACCTATAGTTAATAGCTCGTCATCAAGTAGACGCACCGCTAACCCGAGTGTTTTAGGCATTTCGTAGGCAAAGTAATAACGCATAGAGTGTATTTTGCTTTCATAAAACTGCAAATCTTCACCTTGTGGGTTTTGCGTAATAAGCGCAGTTTTGGCTACAGTGGCTTGCTTGAGCCATTGCCACGCTACGGTAACAATACCAAACATTTCCATGTAAAGTGTGGCATCAGCTAAAAAGCGTTCTGTTTCCCCTTTCATAGCAAAACTAACTAAATGCTGTGTTACTTTTTGTACTTCTGCGAGTTTGGAGGCAAGCGCGTTTGCATATTTCTTCAAGTCCTCATGCGTTTTTGAGGCTTCTATATCTACCATTACTTCTTTGAAAAATAGCATAGCTGCTTTTCCATTTTTCATGATAATATTCCTACCCAAGAGGGCAAGAGATTGAATACCTGTAGTGCCTTCATAAATAGTAGTGATACGAATATCACGATATAATTTCTCCAAAGGGAAATCTTCGCAGAATCCGCCACCACCAAATACTTGCAAACTTGAGCTAACAGACTGAATACCTGCTTCAGTAGGGAACGTTTTGATAAGAGGCGTAAGGAAATCCAATAAAAGTTGATATTTTTCTTTCTCCTCACCTTCAGATACATGAAGCAAGTCAGCATATTTAGCTCCTTGCATCACCAATGAAAGAGAGCCTTCTACAATACACTTTTGAAACATGAGCATACGCTTCACATCAGGGTGATTGATTATAAGCGTCTGTGGCGCACTCGCATCTTGTCCTTTGCTATTCAATAATTGCCCTTGTGGACGCTCATTCGCATACTCAAGCGCGGCATAATAAGCTGCAGACGATATACAAGCTCCTGTAGTTCCTACACCAATACGGGCTTCGTTCATCATTTGGAACATATAAGTAAGCCCTTTATTGGCTTCGCCCAACAACCAACCATAACAATCGCCATTGTTGCCTGCTTCTATATGTACGGCTGGGCAACCTTTTTGCCCCATCTTGTGGAAAATACCAATAGTCTTTACATCATTGGACACAAACTGCCCGTTTTCTGCGCGTTCTTTTGGCACTACAAAAAGCGAAATACCTTTTGTACCAGCAGGTGCGCCATCTATACGCGCCAAATACAAGTGTACAACGTTGTCGGTTTGGTCGTGGTCGCCTGCTGTGATATATATTTTTTGTCCTTTGATTTTATATTTGCCATCTTCTGTAGTAGGCGAGGCAGAAGAAGTAATGTAATGCAAAGAGCTGCCTGCTTGTGGCTCTGTAAGGCACATTGTTCCTTGCCAATCTCCCGCATACATTTTGGGTAGGTAAGCGTCTTTTAACTCTTGCGAGCCAAATGAGGCAATTAGATTAGAAGCACCTTCAGTAAGCCCTGCATACGCAGTAATGGCATTATTGGCTGCACCCATTACAAACGCCATAGCCACATTCAAGGTTTCAGGCAGTTGCGCCCCACCAATATCAAGTTTAGCACGACTGGCTATCAAACCCGCATCACCTACCGCCTTAATATACTTTTTTACAGCAGGGTGTACCGTTACTTTGCCATCATGAAAATGCGCCATGTGTTCTCTGTCCATTTCTATAGCCGCAGGTGCAAGGATATTGTCCGCTATTTGAATAGCTGAATCTAAAACCATGTCTATAGACTCCTTATCCATGTGAGTATAATAAGGATACTGAGTTACTTCTTGCGCGTTGTGTACTTCATGCAAGGTAAATTTGAGGTTGCGTAAGCTGAAATATTGTTTTGGCATGGGAGTGATGAATGAGTGGGTTCGTAAATAAAGCTGAAAGCTAATAATACTCTGCATACCGAGCATTATTTTGTAAAATTAGGTGGTAGATTTGATATTTCCAAATTTTATTTAAAAAAATAGCAAGTTTTCTTTGGGATTAGGCTATTTGTAAGGCGCGTGGAAAATCTATAATTTATCTTTTTCAATTTCAGATTGTAAAAAACTGATAAACAATGTTTTACGAATATAAAATTACTAACTTACTGAACGCTTGTTTGGATAGCCTTACAAGCTTTTTACAAAAGTATTTTGGTTGTCTGACAATTTTTGTAGGGGCAATCCCTTGTGGTTGCCCTTTTTGTAAGGCAAAATCTTTATTTTACCTGATTTTTAGGGTGTTTACAGCATCAAATGTGTTATAATAGCAAGGGCAACTACACTTTTTACCACCACAAAAATTGTCAGAGAAGCAGTATTTTTTTGAGAGAGGTTCGTAATAATTCGTGAGCTTGCCTGCCTATCATAAATGTAAGCGGTCTTGTTTATTTATCAAAAAGGATTATCTTTGCACGAAGGAACGTAAAATAAATGACCTCAAAACTGGCTAACATAAATTAAAAATCTTACGCTGTCAATTTTTCTAATATGACTCCTCACTCACCCCGTATTGCCGTATTTGTTTCAGGTTCAGGCTCAAATGCTGAAAATATTGTTCAATATTTTCGTAGCACACAAACGGCAGAAGTCGCGTTGTTGGTTTGCAATAATCCTACCGCCTACGCGCTACAACGCGCTACGAAATTGGACTTGCCTGCCCTATTGGTAGGCAAGAAAAACCTGTATGATGAAAATATGATGATGGAGATTTTGCAGGCAAGACAAATAGATTGGATAGTATTGGCAGGCTTTTTATGGCTATTACCCACTTATTTGCTACAGGCATTTCCGCAACGCGTTATCAATTTACATCCTGCACTTTTGCCAAAATATGGCGGAAAGGGTATGTATGGTATGCACGTGCATGAAGCAGTCCGCGCCCATCGTGAATCGGAAACAGGCATCACCATTCATTATGCCAATGAACATTATGACGAAGGGCAAATCATTTTGCAGGCAAGTTGCCCCCTCAATGAAACTGATACAGCCGACCTCATAGCACAAAAAGTCCACTTACTTGAATATGCGCACTTTCCCCAAGCCATCGAGGAAGAAATTCTAAAGGCGAACCACATAAAATAGTTTTTTTAGCTGTATTTGCATACCTTCTTAAACATACCCTAATAGACATGGTCAAAATATCTAAAAATATTGCCATAAGCGAGTCAGGATTTATTTTTAATCCTTCTACAGGTGACTCATTTTCTTGTAACGATGTAGCAGCCGATGTTATAAACTTGCTGAAAGAAAACCGAAGCATTGAGCAAGTGAAAGCTCAAATCATCGAAAAGTATAACGTGCAAGAATCAGAATTAGACAAAGACTTGCAAGACCTTTGGTTACAACTTCGTGACAATAACTTGTTGCAAAATTAGTGCCTGCTCAAAGGTTATCCAATCGTGCTTGTAATTTTACACTTGTTGCATAGTACGTAGCATTTGCTCAAAGTGCCTGCGGCTGTGCATCGTTTCTACATGAAAATAATCGCCTAAGTTGAAGCGTAACAAGCTCGATATAGAAGAGCGCACCTTGACGCGTTGGAAGTCTATTTTTTTAGTATCAACCCATATTATGAAGCTTTGAACTTCGGAAAGATACGCTTTTAGGTCTTGTATCAACGATAACTCATATCTTGAACCTTTTGTAGGTTGAAAAACAGGCGGTGCGGGAAATTTACGTATTTTGTCAGGATTGACAAACCTCATGAACTGCTTGCCTACCCAAGTAGGCGCGTATTGTACTTCGGTTTGGGTGGTAGGCAAGTCAGTTTTAGCCAATATTTTATACAAAACAGGCTGATACTTTGTATGCACCAACAATAAATGTCGCATACATTCGGCTATGCTCCAACTTTTTGAATTGACTTTAAAGTTAAACTTATTCAGCGATATATGGGCAAAATTCGTGTCAATAGCTTCTTGTAAAGCCACTAATTCCGTCAAGCGAGTTTGTAAGAATGGATGCATGGGTTTGTAAATTTAATGATTTTGCAATACTTATGCAAATATGCACTATCTTTGTGCCATAGCAAAATCCAATCCAAAAGTCTTCCAATGCGCCTTCAAGATATACAAGCCCCTATAGATGCTGAAATGAAACAATTTGAAGGGAAATTTCGCGAGTTTATGCGTAGCGAAATATCCCTTGTTGATGCCATTATGAGTTATATCATCAAGCGTAAGGGTAAACAGATGCGCCCCATGTTTGTGTTTCTCATGGCGGGTATGGCAGGCGAGATTACAGAAAGTACGCACAGAGGCGCAGCATTGATTGAACTCTTGCACACCGCTACCTTAGTGCATGACGATGTAGTTGATGATTCAAACTACAGGCGCAGTTTCTTTTCCATCAATGCCCTTTGGAAAAATAAAATTGCCGTTTTGGTAGGCGATTACTTGCTTTCGCGTGGGCTATTGGTAGCTATAGATAACGATGACTTTGCGTTGCTCAAGATAGTTTCGCGAGCTGTCCGCGAAATGAGTGAGGGCGAACTATTGCAAATCTCGAAAGCCCGCCGTTTGGATATTACAGAAGATGTTTATTTTGAAATTATTCGTCAAAAAACAGCCTCGCTCATTGCCTCTTGTTGTGGAGTAGGGGCATCTTCGGGAGGTGCTTCGATTGAAATTGTACAAAAAGCATACGACTTTGGAGAAAAAATAGGCATCGCATTCCAAATTAAAGATGACCTCTTCGACTATGGTGAAGCCGAAATAGGCAAGCCACTTGGTATTGACATCAAAGAAAAGAAAATGACCTTGCCACTTATTTATGCTTTGCAAAATACGTCTAAAACAGATAGCAGACGCATCATTAATATCGTGAAAAATGAAAGCCACAAACCTGCAAAAGTGCGCGAAGTCATTAACTTTGTGAAACAAACAGGAGGCATTGAATATACTGAACAAAAAATGAAGGATTACCAACTACAAGCCCAAACTATCTTAGATACCTTTCCCGTTACGGCATATCGCACAGCCCTTGAGCAATTAGTTGCCTATACTATAGAACGTGCTAATTGATAATAGACATCTTTCCTATTAGACTTCTTGCGAAAGTCCTTTTCCCTCTCTCAAAATGGAGAGAGGGCAGGGTGTGAGGCTTCTAAAAACACTTTCGCAAGAAGTCTATTAAATTTTTAACCTTGTTTACAGTCTGTGAAAGCACTTTGGTAACATAACAAGGTGTTTATTATCAGATGTTTAACTTAATTAGAAAGTTGTCTAATTGCCAAAGATTGATAATCTAATCCATAAAACTTAAAATTCGTATGTTACCATCACCCTTTTATGTATTTTTTCTGTTTACGCTTGCCCTTGTGAATTGTGGAACGGTGGAAACGAATAAAAAAGTAGTCTTTTCAAATAAAAAGCCTGCTCCTATTCTTGCCTTGCCTACCAAAACCGCGCTTACTCCTACCGAAAGGAAGTTATTGGGACAAGACACGATAACCAATGGTATCGCCCAGTTACTTGCCGCGATGCCTATAAGTTGTCAAGGTTTTGAAGCTATTAGCCAAGACGCGACTACCAAGAAACACTATCTCGAATTTGAAAAAGGTTGGAAGCCTCTCACCGATAAACGCTTGAGTAAAATTCGTGCTTGGCATACACAAGAACTTGCAGAATGGAACACAAACACATATAATCTTTTTTACCCATTTAGTGGCCCCGACTTTCTCAATGCCTTCGAGTTGTTTCCTAATGCTGACAATTATTTGATGTTTGGTTTAGAACCTATTGGCAACTTGCCTACCAAAGACCAACTCAAGGGCTGGTATCTTGATGCCTATTTGACAGGTATTCGCAATGGACTTTCTGAAATATTTAGCAGAAATTATTTTATTACTTCGCGCATGAGTGGTGCATTAAACGGACAGGTGAAAGGCGTATTGCCTATCGTGGCGGTGTTCTTGGCGCGTACAGGCAATGAGATTATCAATATCCAAAAAGTGTATTTGCAAAAAGATGGCAAGCCTTTAGACAAACCCTTTGGAGATATGAGCCAAGCCCTTTTTGCGGGTGTGCATATCACTTTCAAAAGTCCACGCCGCGAAGTAACACAGCATATTTACTATTTTAGTGCAGATGTTTCTGATGGCCCGCTTACCTACCGCACCGAGCTTTTGAAGTTTATCAAGGATATGCCCTACAAAGCAACCCTCATTAAATCAGCCTCTTATTTATTGCATACAGGTAATTTCAACGCTATTCGAAAAGTAGTAAGCGAAGAAAGCATCGCAGTTTTGCAAGACGATACAGGCGTTCCGTATAAGTACTTCCCTACGGCAGATTGGAACATTACGCTTTATGGCAAATATGCAAAACCAATTGCAGACTTCAATTATGGCTATCAGCCCGACTTAAACCAACGGTTTATAAATGACGCGGCGAACATCAAACCGATTGATTTCACGTTTGGTTATCATTGGTGGACGGATAAAAGTAGCATATTGTATTTTAAACGAAAAAAATAAGTAATTTTGCAACGCACTCGCCTTATTTATTTAGGACGCAGGCGAGTGCGTTTTATCGTTAGACTTCCTGCGAAAGTACCTTTTCCCTCTCTCAAAATGGAGAGAGGGCAGGGTGTGAGGCTTCTAAAAAACACTTTCGCAAGAAGTCTATTATTTA
>JAYTNK010000340.1:0-1855 GCA_043748375.1 Cytophagales bacterium | reverse complement strand
AATAAAAGCATGTCGCCCACTTCTCCTGCAGGCAAGGAAACATTCAACACGGTATAAAGACTGTTGTCAAGATTAGCTGAGTTACCATTGAATTGTACGCCTTCTATGCTATTTTGTAGCAAGGCTATAAAATATTTTTTGAGTTCAATCACGTGATTTTGATGCACTTCCATGTCTTGGTAGGCAAGCTCAAGGGCTTTTGCAATGCCCACAATACCATACAAATTCTCAGTACCACCACGCATATTACGCTCTTGCGCGCCCCCATAAATCATAGGATTGAGCTTGTTTTGGGCATTCATGTATAAAAAACCTACGCCTTTGGGCCCGTGGAATTTGTGTGCCGCACCTACGATAAAATCGACAGGGATTGCTTGTAAATCGTGTCGATAATGCCCCATCGTTTGCACGGTATCGCAGTGAAAGAGGCTTTTGGTTTCTCTACACAACTTGCCTACGCGCTCCATATCTATGAGATTGCCTATTTCATTATTGGCATGCATCAAAGAAACCAATGATTTCGGATTTTTTTGTAGTAAATCTTCTAATTGTGCGTAATCTATATTGCCTTTGCTATCCACGTCCAATAAACTTAAACGCACCTTGCCTGCCTGCGCGAGATGCTCAAGCGTATGCAAAACAGCATGATGTTCTATCGGGCTTGTGATAGCGTGTTGTATACCAAAAGTATCAATAGAAGAGGTAATAGCAAAATTATCAGCCTCTGTTCCACCTGAAGTAAAGAAAATTTCAGAGGGTGAGGTGTGGAGTATATGAGCTATTTTTTTACGTGCTTTTTCTATGGCACTACGTGTTTCGCGCCCATGCGCGTGTATAGAAGACGGATTGCCAAAATGTGTGTGCATATAGGGTAGCATTTCTGCTATTACCTCAGGGGCGAGAGGGGTAGTCGCTGCATTGTCAAAATAAACGTGCATATACAAATTTTTAACTTTTCGACGGCAAAGATAAGCGTATTCTTGCTAAAGTCCAAAAAAACATGCTAATTTGCTTGTTGTTAAGCTATGTTGTATGGGAACCAAAAGTAAAATATTGAAAATCAATGTGTTAATTTTTATTTTTAAATTCGCGCTATGTTCTACACTTTGCGGGCAGGCAAGGTTGGACAGTGCTGTAACCCAAAGCTGTTGAAGTGGGTTTGGCATCATATACCTGATAATACAGTTGTTTTAGCGGATATAAACCATGTGGAAATTATCCTCCGCAATTTGATAAGCAATACCATAAAATTTACAAAGTCGGGAGGGAACATTGCCATAGAAGCCACTGCACAGCCCACCCATATTCGAATCGCTATACGAGATACAGGGGTGGGTATGAGCCAAACACAAATGCAAGATTTATTCACGCATACCAATAACGCCTAAAAGATTTTGTAACCAAAAATGAAGGTAAAATTTGGGTAGAGAGTGAAATAGGCATAGGTACTACTTTTTATATAGAATTTTTGAAAGCATGACACTCACTTACGAACAATCTATAGAATTTATAAAACAAATACCCAAAGAACCGCAAGCAGGCAAGGTGCAATTCTTGTCGCGAAAAGTGCTTTTGCAGGGAATTGATGCGCATGGCGAAGTCTTATGGCGATTTCGCCCACCTTTGCTTTTCCCACGCATGGCAAGTGAGGAAACGCTTGAGTTATACATTGCCAAACTTTCAGAAACCTTCCCCGACTATCTTATTTTGCTATTACGCGCCAATGGAAATGCCGCCTTGGGCTATTTTGAGGAAGGTAAAATACTGAATCACAAGGTAATACGCAAGTATATGGTGCGCAAAAAACAAGGTAAATCACAATTAAAACACCTAAACAGCAAAGGCAAATCACGGG
>JAYTNK010000339.1:0-1748 GCA_043748375.1 Cytophagales bacterium | reverse complement strand
GACAACCCCGAATGGGGTTGAACTATGAATAGCCCCACGTGAAACGTGGGGTAAGCGAAAAGTCATATCCCAAAACCAATTTCGTATGTGTATATTATTCGGTAGGCAAGTCAGTTTTTACCTCAAGCCGATAGACAGGATAACGCAAATGCGTCTTTTCATAAAAGACAGACTGCTTATAAATAAAGTCTAACTGCTTGTCTGCATCTTTGGCAAATGTTACGTCTGATTGTTTCTTGGCTTCAAATTGTTGTTTGAGCGTTGGATTTTCAGCTAACAGCTTTTCAGCTACGTCTTCAAATACATATCCCGAAAAATATTCTTTTTGTTGCAAGATGCTATCAAAAAAATTCCAACAAAAGAAAGAGTCAGGACTTTGCGGTTCAAGGGTTTCTATAATATAGCGATTGCTACTTTGATTTGTGAATACTACATAATCGCCTTTTTGAAAAGCAAGCGTTTGGTTTTCGGGGGTTATCTTTACGCCTGTGTGTAAATAATGCCCTTCAAAAGGGCGCGTAAACGTTTCATAATCGGCTATATAATAGGCACTTACGGCTACTTGTTGTGGGGAGGTAAGTCGATGCAACTTTACGCCATTGCGTTGCAAGCGTGTAATAACCTCTTGCCAGCCTTGCGGTATGAGGTAGGCAAGTGGCTTTGTTACGGTTGTAGTTGCGTTAAAAAAAGCATAGTACGAAATAGTTTTTTTATAGGGTTTGGTGCGGTCATAATAGAGGCGTTCCAAGCCTGTAACCTTGCTTATTTTTTTGGTAGCTTCATAACCAAGAAAGTCAATTTTCGTTTTTCGTATGGTATCTTTGAGCCACTTTATTGGAAAATCTTGTTGATTGGTTATGGCTTCTTGTTGCATTTTCACTGTATTTCGGATACTTTCTCCATTTTCGTAAGTATGCAAAATGAGTGCCTGCATAAAATTATAAGTGCCTTCTACGCGCTGTTTGAACGGTTTGAGCATATGCGACTCTACAATAAAACTAAATGTACCAAACAACGAAGTATAACCTGAAGAATAACGAGGCGTATCCAAAAAACTATAAAAACCTGCGTCAGGCGTTTCATTAAAAGCAGTAACATAAGGCGACATGGGGAATTTGCTTGCCTGCATTCGCTTCTCAAGGTCAGGAATAAATTTTTGGCGCAAATATGTCCCTGCCTTGCCTCCCAATTTGTCAGGTTGTGTAGCCAAATACGTAATAATATGTTGATAATCAGCCCCATTAGTTGTATGATTTTCTACATATACTTCAGGTTTCCAAGCGTGGAAAAGTTGCGCAAAAGTACGTGCATTCTCTGTGTCTTGTTTAATAAAATCTCGGTTTAAGTCATAGTTTTGCGCATTGCCACGAAAACCATAGGCGACTGGTCCGTTTTGGTTTACGCGACTCGTGCTATTGCGATTTTGAACTCCTCCAACATTATAAAAAGGAATCATAACCAAGACCATATCTTGCATAGCTTTTACTATAGGTGGCGCAGGTTCTTGGCGTGTTTGACGCGCAATATCGCGGAATAACATGAGCGAAGCATCTACTCCATCAGGCTCGCCTGCGTGTATGTTGTTGTTTATGAATACGATTGTTTTATTTTTTTTACGGAGGGAGGCAATATCAAAGTCGCCATCGATAGAAAGTACAGCGTATGGCAATGGGATTCCTGCATCAGTATTGCCTGTAGCGAATAGTTGAATACAGCGAAATTTATCAGCTAACATTTGCAAAAACTCG
>JAYTNK010000338.1:0-16738 GCA_043748375.1 Cytophagales bacterium | reverse complement strand
GTTGTAGGTGCATACAGTTATATGGGGCGTTTCGGGTGAATATTTCAAGGCATTGTCTAACAAGTTGAGTATTACATTCGTAAGGTGTACCTCATCGGCTTGCAGGCAAGTTTTGGTGGCGTGTAGGCGAGTTTCGACTATGCCTTGCCTGCTTTCTACCTGTAAATCAATGTTATGCAAGGCTTTGAGGGCTATATCATGTAAGTCGCAAGGTTGGAGTTTTAAACGGAAATCGGTTCGGTCAAGCACTGCTATTTGCAATACGCGCTCAACTTGCCTGCCCAATCGCTCATTTTCCTCTTTGATTATCTGAAGGTAACGGTCAGTATAAGTAGGTATTTTGCGCATATCGGGGTCTTGCAAGGCTTCACAAGCAAGCGAAACAGTGGCTACAGGCGTTTTAAACTCATGCGTCATGTTGTTGATAAAGTCATGCGTGATTTCCGATATTTTCTTCTGCCTCCAAATGGTATAAAGCGTGTAAGCAAAACAGCCTATTATCAGCGCGATGAACAGCAAAGATGCGCCTCCAGTAAATGCCATTTCGCGCCATAGCCAATTAATTTCTTGTGAAAAATTTACAAAGAGCGTATTGCGATTGCCAACTATTTCGGTAGGGTATAAGGGTGTATGAAAGGCACTTTGCAAGGTGGCAGTTTGTATGGCAGGCGTGTCAAAGAAGAAGTAAATAGGTTTTTCATAACTATTTAGATTGGAAAGCTGTGCGAGGTCGTGGCTTATCTGCTTATTGGCATAAACTGTATGAGTAGTTGGTATTTCGCATCTTGGCAGTACCTCTACACCAAATGTATAAGGTAAGTAAATGCCTCGCTCATTTAATTCGCGTTTAATGAGCGAATCAAGCATACGTTTGCCCAAGCGTTTATTCAGGTCGGGTTTAATCTGTCTGATTTCTTGTACCAAAAACTTAAGTACGTCTTCCTTGCTTTCAATTTTGATAAACTTCTTTTCGGGTAATTTAGCTATATGCACAGGTTGTATAACGACTTGTTGTTTTGACTGCTGTTTGGGTTGCGTTGAGGTAGGCAAGGCAGGTAAACAGCTTATGTTGGTTGAATTGCGCGAAGTAGTTATATAAGCAGACTGAAAAGAACCTTGTATTTGAAAAGAGTCTAAATGGGTTGTAATGTCTAAATGTTGGCTAAAATACACTTTATCAGGCTTATAGACGAACACGCTTTTGAGGTTTTCTGCCGTTTTATGGTTGGTTTGTTTGAGTTGGCTGGGTTTAAACTGTTCTTCTGTGATTTGTATAGTGCGTATTTGTGCTGTGCGCAGTTGTTCATATTCGACGCGTTGCTTTTCCCAAAACTTGAGTGAGTCTTGCAACTTCATGGCACTTCGTTGCGTAGCATAAATAATTTCGCGTTGTTCAAGTTTTTGAGCTACAGCGTGTAAGGCTTCGTGAGCGGTTTGTTTAAACCGCTGTTGGACTATTTTGTACGCCATTTTTGTCCAATATAATTGCAACCCTACCAAGCCGACAAGTGCCATAGTAAGCAAGATAGTTAATAAAGGTAGGCGTAGTTTTTTCATGGTACAAAATTAACGCATATTGCCTTTACTTGGTGCTATTTGGTGATATTTTAACTTTTTTTAACGCTTGTTAATCCGCCTTCTTAAAACCCTGTTTTCAAAAGCGTGGGGTATTTTTGTGCTTGTGTGATAATTGTTTGGGCGTTTTTGCCTACCCTACAACAATATGCCTTGCCTGCGTGTACAAAATAAAGTGTTTGTTTATTGTCGCTCAATTTGCCCTCCAATAATGTATATTTGATGCTTCGGCGCGAAAAAATTAGCTTATTTGAGCAAGTAGGGCAGGCAAGGGCGGGTGTTTGGTAGGCAAGGTCGTGTGTAATTTTCTTGACAAACTCTTTTGAATAAATGAATAAGGTATCGGGCTTGGAGGCATCTCCAAAAATAATTTTTATCGTGTCTGCCCCTGCCAAATATTGAGGGAGGTCGGGCTGTGTCGTGCAACTTGCTAGCGACAACAGCCCAACTATAGCTATAAAATTAACGCAACCCATCTTTTTCCCTACCTCCTGCTTGGGCTTCTATTTTCTTTGGAGGCACTACCACCACCACTACAGGCGGAGCTGCCTCTATCGGCTTCAGCGCAACTTTTGCATTTACTTGGTTCAAGCCTGTTTTTATTTCAACTTGAAAAGTTTGGGCATCATTTTCAAAATCTTTTTGCGTAACTTCTTGCAAGAACTTAGTAGCCGAGATAGGCAATACAATACCATACTCACCTGTGTACGCATTGCTACTTGCTTGGGCAAGAATGGCTTTGCTTCGGGCATCTATAATTTTGATAGTCGCACCCATGGGTTTGCCTGTTTTGCTATTTGTAACCTTGCCTGCCAGCATGAGCGTAGAAGAATTGGGCTTCATATCTGAAAGGGCATCTTTTGTATTAGCAAAATAAATATCACCTTCCCGTACAAAATACGCCTCATTGCCTGACGCAGTAAGAATAAAACCATAGTCATCTAAATAGGTATTGAATGGCGAACCTATGTTAATAATCTCTCCATGATTGTCGTTATCGTCCAAAACGGTTTTGAAAATATCCAACCCGCCCCAGCCTCCGTAGCCATCAGAGCCAAAGTATAATGTTTTGCCATCAGCTGCCAAAAAAGGATTGCGTTCATCACCTAAAGTATTTACCGCAAGGCGTTTGAGGTATGACCATTGCCCATAGGCGTTCTTGCGGCTGATGTATAAATCCATATTGCCGTCATACTCACCTACCGCTACAATAAACGTTTTGCCATCGGCTGAAAGCGTTACACCATCTGTAGCATAGTCATTTACTCCCAATGGATTAGTGTTGTTGTGGTTCTGTTCTCTATCTACAAAAAAGCTGTTGATGCCCCCGCCTAAGCCTTTTGCCTGCCCCCAATTATTGGCGACAAGTTTAGATTGATAATAAGGTCCTGCTGTTTGTTGCCATGGTCTGCCCCAGCTTTGGAAGGTTACCATTTGCCCATCAGGAGAAATGTTAGGCTCATCTTCGCCATCGCCTGTGTTTACATTTTCCCCTAAGCATTGGGGGAAGCCCCATTGTTGCCCGTTTTTTTGGCTATACCAAATATCGCCATCATATTCTATTTTGCCATTGTAAGAAGCAGGGTTCGGATTTGACCAGGTCTGTCCACCGCGCCCCGACATGAAGTAAAGATATTTACCATCAGGTGTGATATTCAGGTTCGTTTCGCGGAACAACGTATTCAAAATGTCTAAGCGTTCTACACGAATTTGGGTGGGGTGGCGCAAAATGCGCGGAGGAGTGAATTGGGCATACCCCGTTGAAACAAAGCACAACAAAAGTAGGCAAGCTATAGGGAAACGCATGGATAGGTTTTTGCTTGTTAGTTGTAAATATTTAACGCAAAAATAATAGATTTTTTTAAGTTTTCTGGTTTTTATTTTTTTCATTATGTTTTCTACTCAAGAAATTAATACCCTGATACGCCAACGGCGGTCTGTTTTCCCCGCTCAATATACAGGCGAAGTTATTGCAGACGATATCGTTTGGCAAATCCTTGAAAATGCCCATTGGGCACCCACACATGGCAAAACCGAGCCATGGCGTTTTGTAGTATTTGCAGGCAAGATGCGCGAAGCATTGGGCAACTTTCAAGCCGAAACATACAAAAATAACACGCCAACCGAAAGTTTTGACGCAGGCAAGTTCGAAAAACTACGCGACAATCCGCGCAAAGCCTCTCATGTTATTGCTATTTGTATGAAACGACAAGAAAGCGGTAAAATCCCCGAAATAGAAGAGATTGAAGCCGTTGCTTGTGCTGTCCAAAATATGTATTTGACAGCGACCGCATACGGTGTAGGTGCGTTTTGGAGTACAGGAGGCGCAACTTACCTGCCCGAAGGCAAGGATTTTTTATCGCTTGGCGAAAAAGATAAGTTGTTAGGTTTTTTTTACATCGGTGTGGTAGGCAAGCCTTCGCCTGATGGAGTGCGCAAACCGATTCAAGAGCAAGTCGTGTGGAAAAGCTAAAGTAAGTTGGCTATGCTTGACATTATTTCCCCTATAGAAGTATATATACACATTGGAAAGTGGTTTTGGGAGATTTAGACAGCCCCGAATGGGGTTGAACTATGAATAGCCCCACGTGAAACGTGGAGTAAGCGAAAAGTCATATCCCAAAACCAATTTCGTATGTGTATATATTGTTAGTAAAACTGACAATTTGTCATATAACTCAATCAAAAATTGTTAGAAAATTTCAAAGTCTTTCCTATCTACGCAGGCAGGCAAGATTTTGATAGGCTTCTTACAAAAGTCTTTCACCTCTTGCTCCCTCCATTTGATGTCTTTACCAAACAGACAGTTTTGACTGTGGTCGTGATATGCTTAATAGCATTAGGCTAAACCTAAACAAAAAAACGCTTGTTTCGTGAAAGAAACAAGCGTTTTTAATAAATCTTTTAATATTTAGCGGAACTTAGGACATTTCAAACCTACATTCAAAATATAGGTTAAGTGAATATTGGTTACAATATACGTATCGTTATTATTTTTTTCACCGCGTTTGTCGCCATCATTACCAAAGCCAAGAATGGTAGGGTTTCCGCGTTGGTCAGCTATAATACCATTTACTTCAAATACTTTTTTATTACGTTCTCCACCTTTACGTGCATCAGTGAGTTCTACAGTACGGTTCGCCATCGCTCTTGAAAGGTCGCTTCCAAGGTCGTTAGGGTTGGCATAATTGCCACTTACATCATCAATATAATCAGTAAACAAGATACGATAACTCACATCAAACCACAAATCCCAACGGTCATTAAGTTTGAATTTTAAGCCAGCTCCTACAGGAATCGCTACTTGGAAGTTAGCGTATTTTTTGCCGTAGCTGGTTCCGTCCGATTTGCGGGTAAGTCCTTGTCCCTCTGTGTTTAATGGGCGAAGCGATGTCCAACGATTGCCAAATTCTTCAGGGGTTTTAGCTACAGGATTGTGATAAAAACCTGCTATACCCATAACCAAATAAGGGGTAGCATTAGCACGTTTATAGTACACGAATTGGCTGGGTTTTAAGTCATAGTAGCCCATAACCGACAATTCGTAAATATTGCTGCGGAAGTGCGCATTGCGCATATAACGGTAGCGGTGTCGTACGTGTTCAGGATCAGCCGCTTTATAGTCGCTTGCAGTCAAACGTCCCCAGCTAACGCCTAAACGCAGATGAAGGCGTGAACTCATTTTGCGCATCACGCCAAAGGCGATGCCAGGGCGTGTAGAGGTGATGTCAGTAGAAACGTATTGCGTGAGGGGGTTTAAATCGCCAAAATAATTCATAACGCCTACGCCTCCATCGAGTGCGTAATAACCTATGTCTTTAATTTTAGGTTTACTGTGCCAAAACGATTGTGCGATGCCTTGTTCTGTAAGAAACAAGACTGAAAATAGTAAGCAAACACCTGTGAATAAGCTTTTCATATTAGAACTTTATATTTTAGCGATTTTTAATGATTTTTAATGATTTTTAATGATTTTCAATGATTTTTAGCGGTTTTTCTCTTTTCCGCTTCTTTAGTTTCGGGTATCTAAACCCCAACTTAATTTTTGTCTGAGGGTGTTAAGGAAATTGTGTGCTTGTAATTTTACTAACCGAGCTTTGAATTTTTCCTTTTTTACAGCTATTTGAACTGAAGAGTCTATTACACGAGAGCGCGAGTCTAAGGAAACCATAAAATTTTTGCTGCGCCCTTCAATGGAGAAAGAAATAACACTGTCATCAGCTACAATTAATGGTCTTACATTTAAGTTATGAGGGCTGATAGGTGCTACAATAAACAAATTTGATTGAGGCATTACTACGGGTCCACCACAACTCAACGCATAACCTGTAGAACCTGTAGGGGTTGAAATAATAAGTCCATCTGCCCAATAAGAATTTAAGTATTCGCCATTTAAGTAGGTATGTACCACAATCATAGAGGAAGTATCTCTTTTTGTGATGGTAAATTCATTTAACCCAAAATTTACACCTTCAAAAATATCTTGGTCAGAAACTATACTTATCAACATTCTGTCATCATACGTATAGTACCCTTTGTAAAGACAATCTATCATATCGCTCAATTCATTGGGTGATGTATTAGCCAAAAAACCGAGTCGTCCTGTATTGATACCCACTATGGGCGTTTGATGCTCACCTACGTGTGTTACGGCTTCTAATAATGTCCCATCTCCTCCAAAACTTAGAAAGAAGTCAGGTTCGCCTAAATCTTCTTGTGTATGGTATAAGTTGCAATCGGTAGGGAATAGCTCAAGCGGGTGCAGAAATTCTGCGAAAATCTTGGAAACCCATAATTCAGCCCCACGCAACTTTAGCTCTTTGAGCATTTGCGCGATATAAGGCTGTACTTCAGGCTTAAAGTTTCTGCCATGTAGGGCTATTTTCATACATATTTTGCGTCTCTTTCATGTGCTTATACGGAGGTTTAGCTTTAGAGTTCCATTTTTTGTTAATTTTTTTTAAATTTTTCTTGTACACCAAATTTTTAAAAAGAAAAAGCCCTCAAAAGCCATCTGATTCAGGCATTTGAGGGCATATATATAGGTTTTTTGAGTGTATTATCCTTTTTTTGCGTTATTTTATTCTGTTAATAAGAATTTTCGTATTTCGCGTTTATCTGCTTGTTTAATAATAATAAGATAAACACCTGTTGGTAGTTTATCTGTAATCATACTGATTTGATTTTCTACTTCTATAAATTCTTTTACCAATTTGCCAAGTGAGGAGTGAACACGCACTGTGGTTTTGATTTTTTCGGTTTCGGCTACTTTTACTACCAACGTTTCGCCTTTGCGCAAAATGATGGGTATTTCGTTATTCAATAGTTGGACTTGCGTTTTTTTAATGGGAGATACGGTAACTGTATCCGTTGTAAGCGCAAGTGCTTTTACTTGGAAAGTAGCCAAGTATATGATACAAAAACATAGTATAAATAGTTTGAACTGCATAATATCTATTTGTTATGGTGCAAAGGTAGGCAAGCTGTTTCATATTACCGAAAAGCTACTTTGCGCAACGCACAAACCATAAACGGAGAAGAGGTTGTTTTGGTATAATTCTTGTAAAATGTATATCTATGTTCCCTTTCAAAATGGGTATTTACTAATAAAATTAAAAATTAAATAATTGAATATCAGTTATTTAATTTATAATTAAATGTAATCTAATTCATTTTCTTACATCTGCAATAAAACTTATTACAACCCAACACCATGCCCCGTTCTCGCTACCCTGCTCAAACCTATATTGATGGCATTTTGGCACATAATCGTGTATTGCTTAGCCAAACCATTACTTTAATAGAAAGCGACTTGCCTACCGATGAGGCATTAGCGCAAGAAGTTTTGGCGGCACTCCTGCCTTATTCGGGTAAGTCTATTCGAGTAGGCATTACGGGCGTGCCAGGGGTAGGCAAGAGTACATTCATAGAAAGTTTTGGCGAACACATTACAAAACTCGGCAAAAAAATAGCGGTATTGGCAATAGACCCAAGCAGTCAGCGCAATCGTGGCAGTATATTGGGCGACAAAACGCGCATGGCGGAACTCGCTGTTAATCCACTTGCCTACATACGCCCTACGCCTTCTCATGCTACTTTGGGTGGTGTTGCACGTCGCACGCGCGAAGCCATGTTGCTTTGCGAGGCGGCAGGCTTTGAGGTTATTTTGGTGGAAACGGTAGGAGTGGGGCAATCAGAAACGCTTGTGCGTAACATGGTCGATTTTTTCTTATTGCTTATGCTGGCAGGTGCAGGCGATGAATTGCAAGGCATGAAGCGTGGAATTATGGAAATGGCAGACGCGCTTGTTATCACAAAAGCAGATGGTGCGAACAACTTGCCTGCCCAACACGCTGCAAGAGAATACCAAAACGCGCTTCACCTTTTCCCACCGCAGGCAAGCGGTTGGTATCCGCCTGTCTTGCTTTGTGCAGCCCTCCAAAACGTAGGCGTGGCGGAAGTTTGGCAGATGATAGCGCAATATGCAAGTCAAACGCAGGCAAGTGGGTTTTTTGATAATCAACGTGCTGAACAACGATTAGCTTGGTTGCATGATGATATTCGTCATGCGTTGGAATGGCACTTTTATCAAAACCCAAACGTAAAAAAGGCACTCTCAACCGTTGAGAATGCCATAACTGCTCAAAGTATCTTGCCTACCCAAGCTGTAAAGGAGTTGTTTGGTGTTTACTTTTCAACATAAAAGGCTTTTTTTGTGGCTGAAAGTGTATTGTAAAGCAGGGCTACGCGTGTCATGGGGCCAACGCCACCAGGCACAGGAGTAATATAAGCGCATTTTGGTGCGACACTCTCAAAATGTACATCGCCTATTAGTCGGAAACCGCTTTTTTTCGTGGTATCTTCTACCCTTGTTATACCTACATCTATTACTATAGCTCCTTCACGTATCATGTCGCCTTTAAGAAATTCAGGAATGCCCAATGCGACTACAATAATATCAGCTTGTAAGGTGTGTTTAGTTATGTCAGGAGTTTTGCTATGGCAAAGTGTTACGGTACAATTACCCACAGAGGCATTGCGAGCAAGCAAAATACTCATAGGCGAGCCTACAATTTGGCTTCGCCCCAATACAACAGCGTGCTTGCCTGCCAAATTTATGTCGTAATGCGCCAATAACTTCAAAATACCAAAAGGGGTTGCTGCAATGTAGGCAGGCAAGTTTTTTGCCATTCGCCCTACATTGATAGGGTGGAAGCCATCTACATCTTTTTCATGTGCTATGGCTTGGGTTATCTTATCTGCGTCCATGTGTTTGGGTAGAGGCAGTTGCACAATAAAACCATCAACATCTGCATCTTCGTTTAGCGTTTGTATGTGTGCTAAAAGTTCTGCTTCAGAAGTAGTAACAGGCAAGCGAATGAGTGAGGATTTGAAGCCTACATTTTCGCAATCTTGCACCTTGCCTGCCACATAGCTTTCGCTTGCGCCATCATTGCCTACCAATATAGCGGCGAGGTGCGGTATTTTGCCGCCTGCTCCGCACCAAGTGCGTACATCGAGGGCTATTTGCTTTTGTAGGTCTTGCGCCGTTTGTTTGCCATCGAGCAACGTCATAAAGAAAGGGGTTTGAGTGCTTTATACTATTAAGGAAGAGGTACGAAATAAGAAGTACGCTGTTAAATAATTGCCTGTCAGTCTTTTATTAAGGTTAAAAGATAAAGTTATTTAATGTTTGTTCCTAAGTATTTTTATAGACTGGTTCGTGTAACAATACTTCTACCAAGCGTAATCTCGTCTGTATATTCGAGTTCGCTCCCTATGGGTACGCCTCGTGCTATACTGGATATTTTGATATGTGGGAAAGCCTGTAATTTTTTGGTGATATAAAAAGCGGTAGTATCGCCTTCCATCGTTGGGCTAATGGCAAGGATAATCTCCCTAATTTCGCTGTCTGGCATACGAAACAGCAGGCTGTCGATGTGCAGGTCGGCAGGCGAGATGCCTTCCATTGGCGAGATAACGCCGCCGAGTACGTGATACAAGCCATTATATTGCCCTGTATTTTCAATAGCCATCACATCTTGTGAGGTTTCTACGAGGCACATAAGCGTTCTATCGCGGTGTGTGGCATGGCAAATGCTACACACATCGCTATCGGCATAGTGATGGCAATGCTTGCATTGTTTGATTTCTTGTCTAAGGCGCACCAATGATTCTGCCAAAGAAGTCGTAAAGTCTTCCTCTTGTTTTAGCAGATGCAATACAAGACGCGTGGCGGTTTTAGCCCCGATGCCTGGCATTTTTGCCATTTCTTTTACGGCATCTTCAATAAGTTTGGAGGAAAATTGCATCAAATTGTACGTAGTGGCTTAATGAAGTTCAGCAGAGATGCCTCTATCGCAGATAGCGTCCCGCATGGGCTTCAATTTTTCAAAAGAGCCTTCTTTTACTTTACATTTTCCTTTGTAATGAATAATAACTGTGCATTGTTCAGCTTGCTCAGCGGTATGGTTGCACACTTCCACGAGGGTTTGAATTACGTAGTCGAAAGTATTAACATCATCATTGAACACGACTAAATTGTGTTCCTCAATGTCTATCACATCTACTTCTTCTGATTCCCATTCTTGATACTTCGTCATTGCGTTGTGGGGTTGAATGTTGCTGCAAAGATAGATAAAAACTATGGAAACATACGTTATTTGCACCAAAAAAGTTGCAAAAGCCCTAAAGAGATAAATGGAGATAGCCCCCTTTCGGGTGAACAGTCTCCAATATCCTTCAACCAGCTATGGAAAGAAAGATTGATATTCTTGGTAGAATTGTGCCGTTTACTAATAACCAGCCCTAAACGGCACGCCAATTCTTTCTCACACTTCAAAAGTAATACGATTAGTTGTATTCTCCAAATTTATCATCCAATTTTTTTAATTATTCGATAAACAGCCTTTTTTTATAGATAAATAAATAAATTTTATTGTTTTTTAGTTCTTAAATGAACGTCTATAAGGTTAAAATCCTTGTTATTGTTGCGCGTTTTTTCTATCCACGACTTTCGGTGCTGGCTTGCCCGTTCATCTTCTATCACGCCTATTTTGAGTGGTGTGTGGTGTGCTTGTAATGGTTCAAAGTGATGCAGTGTAATTTCTGTATTAGTGAAGTCTTGCTTATGCGACTTCTCATGTTTAGGGTTCAGCCCAGTAAGATAAACCTTAAATGGGTGTCCAAAATCATGAGCGTTATGGTCATGCAAAATTATATGCAAGTGATAGTAATCTGGATGGTCAAAGGTAATAGTATCACCTACAATGGGTATAAGATTTGTACGTCCTAAGAAATCTGTATGTATTTTCTTGTCTTTGTTCAGCAAGAAACGGGAATAGACTTTTACATTTTTGACGCTCTCTTGTGTTTGAGCATCAAACACTTGGATGTTGAGTGTAGCATGGTTAGTTTGTGCAATACCCAACAGAGGCAGTAGGCATAATAGCCAGCAGGCAAGTTTTTTTATAGTGTGCATATTTGTTTGGGTATAAATGTGAAATAAAAAATATAAATTAGTTTGTTTTTTTATTTTGTAAACGTGCCGCTAATATCCTTTAGGGCGAAACCAGTTAAAACCTTTCTCCTCTTTGACACGCCACCCTACCAACCATGCCGTTAATCCACCTATAGCGAGGTCGTTAATGGTGTACGAAACCCGCAACATAATATCGTTGGCATATATTTGACGTGCTTTTTTTTCTCTATCGCTACTTTGTTGAAACGTGGCGTATAAATCCCAAGTACCAAACGTATGCAAAATTTCATGGGCTATAGTGGCAGCGCAAAGCGGCTTTTGTTTTGCCTCATCATAATATTGATAAATCAGACACCCTTCGTTAAAATAATCTTCTTGATCCATTTCATTAGAGAAAGGCAAGGCATAACTTATGCCGTTTTGATGAGCATAAACAAGCACGATAGCTTGCGTACAAGTCGTGTTTTTCTTTACCCAGTTGTAAAAGTCCATGTTTTTTTTGTAGCCAGCTTTTCGCAATACGTGTCCTATCCAGTCAGTTGCTTCGTTTCCAGAGCCACTTCCAGAGGCTATTTCATCAAAAAACATGGTTTCTTTGAACCCAAAGGTGCCTTCTTGGAAGGTTACAACTTCCTGATATTTTTTGGCTTGAGTTTGCAACCATGAGCAGGCTTCGCGTTGAAGTTTAAAAACCTCTAGTTTTTCTTCATTTGTCCAGTCATTGTCTTCAGTAGCTATAAACACCGACAATACATATACCTTGCCTTTTAAGGCATTGGCACTCCCTGCGCGCCATTTGTCGTTGTTTTGGGCGTATATGTGCATGGATATACCTATAAAAAACCATACAAAATAAAGTCTTTTTGCCCAATAAATATTATTTTTTAATCTTTCACAAAAAAAGTGAAGTCGCAACATGGGAGTAGCTGTTTATAGATTTTGTTTTCGCGAATATAATTAATATTAATGAAATTATCAAATTTTAATCGCGGGCTAAATTAATCAACCCCGCAATTTTAGTCGCGGAGTAGCAAACAAAACCCATACAATAGACAAGTTTTACCTCTTTTTTATTTTCTTCAGTACTTTTAATTTGCCGTCTATATCTTTTGGAGATTCAATGCCGAGTAAATAAGCCACAAAAGGATAAACATGAATATTATCAAAACTCGGAATCGTGAGTCCTTTTTTAATATCTTTACCCCATGCATAAAAAATAGCGTGCATATTCTTATTGATAGTAGGGTCATATCCATGTTGCCCTGCGGAAAGTTGCTTTTTTTGATTCGCTTCAGCCGTATTTCCACCAATTAGATAGGGGGCATTTGCCACGACCAACAAGTCGCCCGTTCGGTTTGGAAATACATAATGCCACTTTTTAGGAATATCCTTTTGGTAATATACCGTATAGTTTTTGGCTTCTTTTCTCAAGGTTTCATATACTTTCTTTATTTTAGTTTTATCCTTAAAATAGATATTGGCATGGGTAGAATTTGTAAAGAAGTTGATGGTACTATCGCGCAGGTCAGCTATTTTCTCAATATTGATAAAGTTGGCAGGCGAGGGCGGGATTTGTTCCATGCCGTGGTCTGACATAACGAGCAGGTTCGTAGGCAAGTTGCTTTTCTTTAACCCCTCATACAACGCCCCGACAAGGCTATCTGCTTTCATGACTGCCACTTTTATTTCGGGCGAATCGGGGCCATATTTATGTCCTATATCATCGACCAATGAAAAATAAAGTGTAATCAAATGCGGACGCTCGGTTTCGGGAAGCTTCAGCCATTCGAAGGCTTGGTTTATACGGGCATCGTTAGAAACCTTTGCATCATATTTTTTATAATAAGTAGGATATTGCCCTTTGATAGGTAGTTCTGAGCCTATCCAATAGAAGGCGGCTGATTTTAGCCCCTTATTTTGGACGAGTTGCCAAAGTGGAGTGCCATTGTACCATACCGACTGCATACTTATTTCACGATTTCCAGAGGTATAAACGGCATCTATCTGCGAATCATAAAACGGATTATCAATAATCCCATGCTTACCTGCGTACATACCCGTAACAAGCGTATAATGGTTTGGAAAAGTCTTAGAGGGGTAAACAGGTATCATGCTTTCAGCCGCTGTTCCCTCTTTGATTAGTTTCAGTAAGTTGGGGGGCTGAAAACGCGCCACATAGTCATGACGGAAGCCGTCTAACGAAACCATAATGATGTAGGGCGTTTCTTTAGTTTGAGCGTATAGTTGTCGGAAAGTTAGGAGTAAAAGTAGTACAATAATTTTTTTCATGGGTTATAAAGGTGCAGTATTGTCTAATAAATGGGAGCGTTCAACATAAGCGTTAGGTTTTCTTTCAACTTGCCTACATCTACTATCATATTCCATTTTTGCGGATTAAATACTGTGTCAGTTGTATTTGAATCTGCGACCTCGCTTACTTGATAGAGATAGTGTATTTGCATGGCTTCACAAAGCGAATAAATAGCTAAGTTATGATTATCGTCTAAACGAAAATCTAACAAATAACTGTTTGGTTGCATAAAAGTTGCTATGGATTGTCCACTGCTAAAAATCCCTACAAAATAACGGGCATGATAGGCTATTTGCACTTTTTCTGAAAAAGTATAATCCTCAAAATTTACTATAGTGAATCCAAGGCTTTTCATGAGTTCCATAACTGCCGTATCATTTTTCACCTTGCGCCAAAGGGCTTTTGTACGGGTAATGTATATTTTTTCCCCTAAATTCAATACCTTTTCACTTGTATTATGAACAAAGTAGGCGTGATATAATTGGCGCAAGCCTGCCATAATCGCTACATTGTAATTGCCTGTTATTGCGACGTGGCTTGGCAAAATAAGCTTAGGTACTTTTGCACAAGTGTTATCCTCTATTTCTATTATATTTTTGAAGCCAAAAGGCGCAAGACTCTCTTTGTGAAAAGGAGTCCAGCCTTTGGCAATATCATTGGCTTCGTAGCTTTTAGGCAAGAGCAAAGTGAGTTGTGGGGTTAAATCTTTCACAGCATAAATGCGTGGTAGCGCATCTAAAACCCAATGAAATAGCCCTTGCCCCCAAATATTATGGGCTACCAAATAGGTTTCTTGTGTATCGAGTTGTAACGTTTTGCCTTTGAGCTTTAAGAATAAGTATTGATAAAAATTAAAATTATGTTTTTTATGACCAGGGTATAAAAACGAATCTAATAGCACAGACCATCTTTTAAATACAATGCCATTTTTGACATGAACCTTCACATTTTCGAGTTCGTGCAGACGCATTTCCCATATTTCTTGTTCAAATTCATGTTCAAAACCATTGCCTGTATAGTTTAGTGGGGGCTTTCTATGAACGGTATGCTTGGCGTGTAGTATTTTAGGTGTTTTTTTACTTAATTTATGCACACCTTTAAACTGTATTTTTTCTAATATTTTTTGAATAATTTTTTTCATAAAGAAGATGTATTTTACAATCCAAAATATCTTTGGATAAATTTTTTGGTATAGTTTGCTATCGTATTAGGCTCTGTTTGATGTTGTTTATACCATGCGATAGTTTCCTCTATAGCATTGATAAAGTCCATTTCGCCACGCCAATCAAGCAGGCTATTCGTTTTATTGGTATCCAATTTAAGTAAATTAGCTTCGTGAACCGCGTTTTCGATTTCCATGTTTTGGTATTCGCCTCCCCCCCATGTGTTGATGGCTATTTGTACGACAATTTCTACACTCAAATTGTCGTACAAACTGGGTCCGAAATTCCATGCACCATGAAACTTGGTAGGTTGCTCATATAGGCGCATACCCAATATAAGATAGCCCATAATGGGTTCTATCACGTGTTGCCAAGGGCGAGTGGCACTCGGATTGCGCAACATGATAGGCTTATTATGTGTAAGAGCGCGGATAATATCAGGAATAATTCTATCCATAGACCAATCCCCGCCGCCTATCACGTTGCCTGCTCGTGCTGTCGCTACTCCCTTGAGGTGGGTTGGGTAGGCAAGGGGGTTAAAAAAGCTGTTTGTATAAGCCTGCGTAATAATTTCTGCACAAGCTTTGCTCGCGCTGTAGGGGTCGTAGCCCCCCAATGCATCATTTTCTCGATAAGAAAAAATCCATTCTTTGTTTTCATATACCTTATCTGTAGTGATAATTACCACCGCACAAGGCTTTTCCAAAAACCTCACTGCGTCCAATAGATTGGCAGTACCAAGCGCATTCACAGCAAAGGTATCTTGTGGAATTTCGTAGGAAAGTCTTACGAGTGGCTGCGCTGCTAAATGCAAGATAATGTCTGGTTGAAAGGCTAATATTTCGTTCTTAAGCTTGTCTTTTTCCAAAATATCGCCTATCACACTTTGGCACATTTTATCGCCTTCCAATAAATCATACAAACTTGGCGATGTATGTGGGGCATGGGCATAGCCTTTTACCTCTACTCCCAATAAGTGTAGTGCAGCCAAAAGCCATGAACCTTTGAATCCTGTATGTCCTGTGATAAATATTTTTTTGCCTTGATAAAAGGTGGGTAAGGTATTTAAAAGCATTTTTTGAGAAAATAGGTGGTTACGTGAAAAATAAGCGGGTTTTCTTTTTTGTCCTTTGTTCGCGGCATCTGTTACTCAAAAAGAAAACTTGCATAAATAAGATTGTATTGCCTAATCTTGCCTACCAAACTTTCCATGAGGCGTGTCCACCGCTCCATTCCGAATCAAGTTCGTATTTATCGCGTAGTGTGTCCATAGGTTTCCAATAACCTTCATGCTTGAATGCCATCATCTGCCCTTGCTCGGCAACCATTTCCATAGGTCGTTTCTCAAAAACAGTATCATGGTCATCTATTAGTTTAAAAATTTCAGGTTGGCAGACAAAAAAGCCTGCATTTATCCAAATTCTATCGCCTTTTGGTTTTTCTATAAAGGCACGTACTGCGTTGTTTTCGCCTAAGTCTAATGCGCCAAATCTGCCTGTGGGTTGCACACTTGTAACCGTCATCATTTTGCCATGCGCCTTGTGAAAGTCTGCCAATTTTTTAATGTCCACATTGCCTACTCCGTCTCCGTAAGTACACATAAATGGCTCATTGCCTATATATGGCTCACATTGTTTTATCCTGCCACCTGTCATGGTATTCAACCCTGTTTCAATCATGGTAATGCGCCATGGTTCGGTTTCGTTGCTGTGAATGTCTATTTGGTTTTTAGATAAATCTACTGTTAGATTTGCCTGATGGTAAAAATAATTGATAAAATACTCTTTTATCATGTACCCTTTGTAACCCAAACAAATGATAAAGTCGTTGAACCCATAATGCGAATAGGTTTTCATAATATGCCATAAAATAGGCTTGCCACCTATTTCGATCATAGGTTTAGGCTTCATAACTGTTTCTTCAGATAGACGCGTGCCTAAACCGCCCGCAAGTAAAACTACTTTCATGTTTTAATATTAGTTATGGTGAATATGCATATTAAATACCTTTTAATCAATTAGTTACGCTGTTAAAAGGGTGTATTGCTAAAAATTAATTTGAATAACCCTCAAAATTAGTGGAAAAAAACATAGTTTCCAAGAAAATAGGTGATTTTGCTTTTATTCGAGTTTTTGCGAGGAATTTTGATAGCCTATTTAGGTAATATCGGTTAATAACTTGGCATATTTCAGGGCAGATGCCACTCAC
>JAYTNK010000337.1:0-2533 GCA_043748375.1 Cytophagales bacterium | reverse complement strand
ATTCGCTACCTGCGTATGTTCATTACCAATGCCGAACAGCCTATCGTGTGTCGCTTCGCGCAATACCAACTCGTTTCGAATCAATGGCGCAGGTTTTTAGGCGACTTGTCAGCACGAGGATTTGGCTTGCCTATTGAGCCTTATGATGCGAAATTTGCGGTTTCAACGGTAAATATTGAGGAGAATGGCGATGTAGTAAATGGCGTTACGCCTTATGTAGTACCTCCTGGAGTAGTACGTGACCGAGATGTTACAAGTACTGTAGAACGCAGGTTGAACGAACAATCTATGCAACTCTGTGTAGAGGATTTGCGCGACAAAGATGCACGTGCTGCTTTCCGTACTTACAACCTTGACTTTTTGAGTTACAAAAACCTGCAGTTATTTGTTCACGCACAAAGCAATAACATAGCTGATAATGATGTCTCCTTATTTGTTCGTTTGGGTACAGACTTTGTGGATAATTATTATGAAATTGAGCTACCCTTAAAAATCACCCCAAAAGGAACGACAGACGAGAATGGTATATGGCGCGAGGAGAATATGATAGACCTCGCCTTTGATGAATTGGTGCAAACTAAAGTGCTTCGCAATAAGGCAGAACAGAATGTAGTAGTACCGTTTAGCCGCTTTTTTGGAAAATATAAAATTACAGTAAACGGCAACCCTGACCTAAGTGCTGTCATGACGGCCATGATAGGTATTCGCAACCCAGACCAAAAAGAATGGGGACGCGTTGATGACAAACTGCCAAAGTCGGTATGTGTGTGGGTGAACGAAATGCGTATCAAAGGCTTTCAGCAACAATCGGGCTGGGCTGCATTGGCACGCGCAAGTATGCGGCTTGCTGATTTTGCGCAACTAAATGGGGCGATGTCTTATACGGGTTTTGGTTTTGGAACTATCAATCAAAAAATATCGGAACGGGCGCGTAGTACCAGCATCAATTTTGACGGCTCGATTACCGTAGCCTTAGACAAACTATTTCCTGATAAGTGGGGGCTTCGCATCCCTATGTTTTTAGGCTATGAAGACAGGCGAGTCTTGCCTGAATATAACCCACTCGACCCCGATGTAAGACTCAAAACCTCTTTAGAAAGATACAAAGATGACACGCAAAAAGATGCGTATAAAGCCCTGACGATAGAAAAAACCACTCGAAAGAATATCAATTTTACAAACGTCAAAAAAGTGAAAATGAGTACGACAGGTGCTGCAAAATCACATATTTGGGATATTGAAAATTTTAACTTCACATGGGCAAGAAGTGAGGAAAAACGGACAGACATCAGAACTGCCGACTATTACAACGTCTTGAGCAGGTACGCTGTAGGTTATACCTTCAATCGTACTGAAGCTAAACCATTCGAACCATTCGCAAAAAGCAAATCAAAATTCATAGGCAGGTCGTACATGATTTGGCTTAAGGATTTTAATTTTGACCCTTTGCCTAAGACGTTTAGTGTAACAGGCAACATAGAACGGAAGTTTGTACGGACTTTGTTTAGAGGTGCAGACCTTTCGACGGATGGTGTAGAACCTCTTTTCCAAAAGTGGATATTGTTCAATCGCACCTATAACGTCATGTGGGACTTTACCAAAAATATTAACTTCACATACGATGCCACAGCCAATGCTATCATAGACGAACCTAACGGCAACATCGACTCGCAAGATAAACGCGATTCGATTATGACTAATTTGAAGCGATTGGGACGCATGAAAATGTTTCAACAAGGGTTAAACCTTACCTACAAACTGCCCTTTGACAAATTACCTCTCTTGAATTGGATAAGTGCAGACGCTACTATAGCTACCAAAATGAACTGGATGGCAGGCTCTATAGGAGTAGCAGGGCAATTAGGACAAGCCGATACACTTGGTAACAAACTCGTAAACGACCGCACACGCAGTATCAATCCTGCATTTGACCTTGCCAAATTGTATCAAAAATCAAAGCTCTTGAAATGGGCGGAAACCAAAGCTCCTCCCAAACCTAAAAAGCCAATAATAGATAAAAAAGACATAAAGAAAGATGTAAAGAAAGATGTAAAGAAAGACATAAAGAAAGATTCTATTCCCTTGCCTAAAGTGGAAAAGGTGCGCGAATGGAAATTGCTCAAGACAGCTCTTCGTACAGTGTTGATGGTGCGACGTGTTTCATTCTCGTATTCGCTTACTGAGCAAACGACCTTGCCTGGTTTTTTGAAAGTGCCTAGTTTTTTTGGTATGGATAGTACATTTTCTGCGCCAAGTCCAGGCTTTGCCTTACTCGGTAGTCAAAGTAGCGACATCAAACGGCAAGCGGCAGAAAATGGTTGGATAGCCCCAAGTACCTCACAGACAGACCCTTTTATGCAAACAAAGCAGGAAAATCTGAAAATTACCGCCGATTTGGAGCCATTTCCTGACTTTAAAGTTACGGTGGAGGCTCTGCGCACTCGAAGCGCAAATTATACAGAGTTATTTAGATATGTACCTATATTTAATCCTACTACAGGCTTAATAAGCACCTCTTTAGAAAGCCAAAACC
>JAYTNK010000336.1:0-13571 GCA_043748375.1 Cytophagales bacterium | reverse complement strand
TAACTTCTTTGTAGAAGAAGAGAAATATGTAAATGAGCAAGGCAAATCGGAATGGTATGAAATTGCTATTAACCCTATTATTGATGATAGCAAAAACGTTATTGGGGCATCTATGTTTTCGCGTGATATTTCAGCTCGAAAACGCGATTTGCTGAATGTTGAAATATCAGCCCACGCCCTTGATAACTCAACCAGCGAAGTCTATTTATTTGATGCCAAAACCTTGCTCTTTACCCAAGCTAATGAACGTGCTTGTGAAAACTTAGGCTATACAACAAATGAAATGAAAACGCTCACGCCTTACCAAATTGCAGTTGGATATAATCAATTGCAGTTCCGTGAATTGCTTAAACCCTTAGAAAATAAAGAGAAGAAAGACCTTGAATTTGAATCTACTTTCCAGCGCAAAAATGGTACTAATTATGACGTATTATTTGATTTGCAACTCTTTGATGATCACGAAACCCCCGTTTATGTAGCTATAGTACATGATGTAACCCAACGAAAACGTCATGAGCAAGAGCTTACAGAAGCATTGGCTCGTTTTAACCTTGCCACACAAGCTACCAAAGAAGGTATTTGGGAATTACACGTCTCGCCTACCGACCCGCTTAATCCCGATAGTGGTGCTTGGTGGTCTGACCGATTTAAAGAGTTAATTGGTTTAGGCGAAAATGATGTCTTCCCCGAAAAACTTGTAAGCTGGAGCGCAAGAATACACCCTGACGACCGCGCAGATACCCTTCGTGCTTTATACGAACACCTAACAGACCGTACAGGCGTAGTCGATTTTGAGGTCGAATACCGCTTAATGAACATCAAAAACGAGTATGAATGGTTCACAGCCACAGGTGAAACACAGCGAGATACACAAGGAATGCCACTTAAAATGGTGGGCAGTATTAGAAATATTAACCGCAGAAAAAATGCGGAAGCGGAACTTTTGGAGAAAACAACCATTGTGAATGCCATATTAAATGCTACTATCAATAGTATCTTAGCTATTGATGCTAACCTTAACGTATTGATATGCAACCCCGCTACTATGCGTATATTTGGTTATACACCAGAAGAAATGATAGGCAAGTCAATATTAACGCTATTAGAAAATCCCGCCGAAGACTTGAGAACGTATGTAAACAAAACGCAAAATATCAAAGGCAAAAATAAAGCGGACAATACTATAGACTTAGAAGTTACCGTTACATCGGGCGTGGTAGGCGAGAAAATAATTTATGTGTTGGTATTCAGAGAAAATAAAAAATAAAAATTTAGTTTTTGCTTACACACTACAAGAAGCATACTATCAAAAAACTGTTTTGTCTTTTGTGGGTGGTATCTGCTACTCAAAAAGAAAGGTTCTGTATTTTTTAAGTGATAGGCTGGTTGCCATGTTGAACATCGTGAAGCACTTTGTTGCGAATGAACGACTTGTAAGCGAACCATTTAAAAAAATAATAAAAGTAAAAAAACACCCTTGAATAATGCTCCTCCAAACTAACTCAGTCCTTTCTTGGGAAGAAGCCTTACGCTTACAGTCGTTTGGCTTTTGGCTCTTGCCATGTTTAGCGGTAGTACTTTTTTATTTATTTTGGGAAAAGTTTTGGCTATTATCAACAGGTACACACTTGCCTACCAAGCTATTGACAAATATAAAGCCTTTGATTAGAATAGGCGATAAGCATACTTCTTTACAACTTTGCCATAAACATAACACGCCTGCTACCAAATTGCTTGCCATTGGGGTAGGCAAGTTAGGTAAACCGTTTCGTGAAATACACGACACCCTTCAGCAAGAAATAACCTTGCAAATGAATGAACTTGAGCGCGGTTTTGGCTACTTAATACTACTTTCTGAACTTACACCTGCTCTTGGACTATGGTTGGTATTGATACAAACCCAGTTTTTGAGTGTGCCATTTCAGTTTGCCCAACTATTACCCCTTTGGTTAGGCTGGTTGTTAGGCTTCTTGGGCAATATTGGCTACAATATCCTTGTGATGCGCCTTCACGCTACCAAATACACCTTAGACAAAACTATGAATCTTTGGCTGATGTTTTTACAAGAACGATGAATCAAATAGAAAAAATGTACCTACAAGACTATATGGGCGAAAATGTGTGCTTCGGTTGCGGCATACATAATACTGATGGTTTACAAATCAAAAGTTTTTGGGAAGATGATGTATGCGTCTGTCATTGGAACTCGCAAGAAAAGTATCATGGCTGGCAGAACTTGCTGAATGGCGGTGTATTGGCAACTATTGTTGACTGCCACACGATGGCAACCGCAACCGCTTATGCCTATAGAATGGAAGGCGACAGACACTGGAGTTCAGAACCTGTTTACCGCTATGCGACAGGTACACTTACGATTAAATACCTAAAGCCTACGCCAAATGACCTGCCTATTGAGCTGCGTGCTACTGTAAAAGAGGCAAAAGGAAAAAAAACAACGATTCATTGCGAAGTTTGGTGTGCAGGTATTCAAACTGCTACAGCTGAAGTAATTGCCATCAGAGTATTTGATAGCACACAAGCACAAACAGATAACCCATTCAGTTGAACATATTTATCGAAAAGTAGTGTTGAATAAACATTAATTTGTCTGGTTTTTTGTGTAAATACCAAACAAATTAATGTTTATTTTAAGATTTATTAAACAGTAGTTTTGGGATAATGCTTGGTGTCTTTACCAAACTATTACTTGCCTGCGAAATAAAGGTTAAAAACCCTAAAACCACTTTCTAATGTGTATATACTAAATGGCTTGTTGATACGTTAGAGGGACAGGTTTCGTTTGTTTGCTAACCAAAAACCACACCCCAAAACAATAAATTTTTGCCATTTAAAAAAAAAACACTAACTTTGGCACAATTTTGTAGAAAGTTATAAAAAAACTAAACCTAACTTCCTACCTTTCCGTATAAAACACTAACACTAAAATCTCCATAATAAAATCATTAAACAGGTCATGATGAATAAACAATTTTTGTGGTTAAAGCGTGCAAGCCTCTTTGTGCTGTGCGCAACCCTCTTGCAATCGTGCTTCCTATTCAAAAAGAAAGGTGGCAATCCTACGAGTACGAATCCAGGCGAGGCAAGTATGGTAACAGGTATCAAATACAATGACGAAGACAATGCCGCCATCAGCTTCTCAGTAAAGGAGTTTGAAGGACAACCCGATGCGCCCAACATGATTTTTATTGAAGGTGGTCGCTTTGTAATGGGTTCAAGCGAAGAGGATATTCTTTATACACGTGATAACGTGGAACGCACTGCAAGTATTCAGTCTTTCTTTATGGATCAGACTGAAATTGCCAATATCCACTGGTTGGAATATATGACATTTTTTGAAAAGCCTGAAAATGCGAGCCGACTGCCTTCCACTTTTTCTGATTTGGAAACATTCCGCAAGCAAGTGCTTTTGCCTGATACAACTGTTTGGGCGAGCGAATTGGCATTCAACGACTCGTATGTTGCCAATTATTTGCGCTATCCTGGCTTCCGCTTCTTCCCTGTAGTAGGTATTTCATGGATGCAGGCAAAAGAATTTTGCAAATGGCGTACTACTATCGTGAACGAGAATTTTGCTAAAAAAGCACAAGAGGCAGGCAAAGTAGAGGCTATTCCAAATTTTGAAGCAGGTGAGAAAGCCCGCTTAGAAGATGGTTACGCTGTACCAGATTATCGCCTACCTACAGAAGCTGAGTGGGAATACGCTGCTAAAGCACTTGTAGGCACTCAATACAATGATGAAAACCAATCAAACGGTCGTTTATATCCTTGGGACGGACACGCAGTACGTAACCCTTATGATACAAAACAGTATGAAATGGGCTATATGTTGGCTAACTTCAAACGTGGTCGTGGTGATTATGCAGGTATTGCAGGCAAGTTGAATGATGGTGCTTTGATTACGGAATATATATTCGCATACCCACCAAATGACTACGGTTTGTATAACATGGCAGGTAATGTGAGTGAATGGGTGGAAGACGTATATCGTGCTAATGCATTCACTGATGTTGATGATTTGAATCCTATACGCCGTCAACGTTTGGACAGTTTGAAACTAACAGCTGACACAAGCAAGTCTGTTTATATTGACCCTGCTATCGCTGTAGCTGCAAAAGCAAACCCATACAACCCTAAAGCTGACCGTCCGAACTCTTTGATTGACGACAATGTGCGTGTATATAAAGGCGGTTCATGGCGTGATGTAGCTTATTGGTGTTCACCTGGTACGCGTCGCTTCTTGGATAAAAATGAGAAAAATAGTTACATAGGATTCCGTTGTGCTATGATTATGGCGGGAGAACGTGATGGCGAAAATCGTCGTAAGCAAAAATTAGGAGGCAAGTAATTAAGTAGTTCTTGTTTATGGCATCATATAAATGCTTGCCTACGAACCAATAACGCTGGTTAGAAAAGCTCAAACCTAAAAAAAAACCTCAAAGTATTTTACTTTGAGGTTTTTTTTTGCATATTCAAAAAAAAGACCTAAATTAGCACCTTGAAATGAAACTTACCTCATTCTTATCATAATCCATGAGAAAGCCTACGCACTTACTTGCTTGCCTACTACTGCTTATTGTATCTTGTTTAACAACACAACGCGCCGAAGCACAGTTTTGGAAAGGTTTATTCAAAAACAAATTGGCTGTAGAATTGCAGAACGCGAAAATCACGCTCAATCAAACCGATACCACCATAGATATTCCTTACACACTGAGAGGCTACCGCAATCGCTTATACCTTGTAAAACTTTCGTACTCGAACAACAACGGAACTTCGTACAAAGGACCGCTACGCTCCGTTACAGGGGATGTGGGTGATAGCCTTCAGGCAGGCAAGAATCGTAAAATTGCATGGAAATTTAAACGCGATAACCCTTATTTTGATGGTAAAAATATTAGTTTCAAATTAGAAGCAACTGAAATGCCTAAAATAGCTATTGGCGGCTCTCGAAACGCGCTTCGCTCATTACTTATGCCTGGACTTGGCGACATCAAAGTACGCAACGGCTACAATTATGGATGGATAGCCGTAGGCACTTACGCTTCTCTTGCAACAGGCGGCTATTTTGCGTATAGAGCGCAACAAGTTTATAAGAATCACCAAAACCGCATAGCCAATGATGCAACTGCACATGAGGGCTACTTTAAAGACGCTAAACGCCTCCAAAATATATCCACAGGCTTTTTTATAGCAGGGGCATCTGTTTGGATTGGAGACATAATAGGCGTTTACTTTAGAGGTTTAAAAAATAAAAGACGTATTGTACGCGAAAAAGAAAAATTAGAGCTTGAAAAAACAGGCGAAACATCGTCTTGGCGCATCTTGCCCTATACAGACGGGCATACCAGCAGGCTCGCTTTTGTTCTAAAATTTTAAAAATAAAAGGTGTCACATACTATGAAACAGCTTGCCTACCTCCTTACAAGTGTAGCTATACTATTGGTATTTACTACTTGTGAACGCTTGAAAAGCCTTGAATATATAGCACTTGAGGCGAAATTTAAGCCAACAGAGCCTGTTGTACGCGTTGGTACAGTAGTTAACTTTGAACAGCAATCGCCACCTGAAGTTATCGAGCAATATGCTTGGGATTTTGGAGATAATACAACTAGTGTAGAGCGTACTCCCAAACATATTTATACACAAATAGGTACTTATACGATTAAACTAAAAGTTACTAAAGCTAATAATGCTGTAAAAGAAACTTCGAGCAAAATCATTGTAATTCCGCTTACAACGACTCCTATAAGCGCAAATACCACCATATTCAGCGAAAAACTACCTTCAGGCTTCCCTGCCCCTGTAGACGAAGTAGGAGTAAAAACTATTTTTGCTCCAAATGCTGCTTTTTCACGCTACTTTATGGTTGGGCGTAAAAATGCTACAGGGTTATATGTTATTCAAACTGATGAAAACAGAAATATACTATGGAGCCAAGATATTAAAGTGCTTATTAATGCTAAGATAGTTACAACTGATATTTTGTATGACTCTGTGCCGAATATCCGAGCAGCGTTAGTTATAGTTGGCTATGCCGAATATAATGAGAATGACAGAGATAATTTTATAATATCGCTTAATCCAAAAAATGGAGAAATAAACTGGAAATATACCAATAAATCAAGTAATTCTGATGTTTATAATTCAATAGATATTATAGAGAACAATTATGTGGCGTTTGGCAATAGCACTACCCGTACAACTGCAGGTACAGACACCAAAATAAAAATTGATGAGTTTTCCATAAATAATGGCTCGCTTGAGTTTAGTACAGTATTGAATGCCTCTAATTCAGAGGTAAATGATGCAAAATATGTGCGCTTAGATAATGAAGGTATATTAGCTTGCACAGAAACTGGCATAGAACGTCCCATGTTGTTGCGTTATACCAACAAATCTCAAAACCCCACAAAATCATACGTAGGCAATTCGGCTACGAATGGGAAAGGATTGGGGTTAACAAAATTAACCAACGGATTATATAAAGATTACTATGTATTGGTTGGTGAGTTGCATTATGGCAATAAAAAAGATAGTACAAATGCCTTTATTGCATTGTTTGATAAAGATAGGGTGTTTATCAGTATGGATGTGTTGGCTATGTACAAAGAAAGTTTTTTTGATGTAGTAGAAGTTGGAAATGCACTTATTGTAGTAGGCACTCATTACAATCCACTTTCGCAGAAAGATATTTTGATGGCACGTTATACCATTGAAAATAATAAACCAAAACGCGAACTTTTGCGTTTAATAGGAGGAGATACTGATGAAGAAGCTACACGCCTCGTAAATGACGGAATAAATAACATTTCTATTTTAGGTACAATTCAATCTACTAATGGAGGTTTTCTTGATATGTTATTTTTGAAGCTAAACGCAAATACATTGCAGTAATTTTTTTAATTAAAATAAAAAAGTAGTAAAAAATTAACCATAAAAATATTTGTTTTATGAAAAATATACAAGCATGTTTTTTTGCAGTTCTCATTATTTATAATATGTCTGCCTTGCCTGCCTTAGCGCAAGATCCTGTTAAGAAAAAAGATGTGAAAGTTACCGTAAAAAGCGATAGCAAAACATTTGACATAGGCTTTCTAAATACAGGGAGTAGCGGAGAAGTAGAAATTGAATTTGCGGCAGAGGGAGGCAAGAATTTTTTGCTTATCGTAGCTATAGATAAATACAAATTTTGGAAGTCGCTCTCCAATCCAGTAAAAGATGCGCGCGACTTGAAAAAAGTATTGATGGAGAAATACGGCTTCGAGCAAGATAATATCCTTGAATTGTATAACGAGGAGGCAAGTCCCGACAATATACGCGATCAATTTGAGAGCCTTAAAAATAAAGGTACGGATTTGGATAATTTGCTCATTTATTATTCAGGACATGGCTATTATGATCCTTCATTCGATTTGGGTTATTGGGTGCCTTCAGAAGGGCGTACCAATCAGGGTGCTACCGCAAGCTATATACCCAATGATAATGTTCGGAATTATATCAAAGCCCTTGATTTTAGACATATATTCATGGTGGCGGATGCTTGTTTCTCAGGCTCACTATTTATCTCAGAAGAAGGTAAAAGAGGGGTTGAGGGCGAAAAAATGGAGTCTATCAAATCTCGTTGGGGTTTAAGTTCTGGTAACCTTGAACTTGTATCAGATGGAGAAAAGGGTAAAAACAGCCCCTTTGCTGGTTTTTTGGTGAAATACTTGCAAGAAAACCTTGAAGACCGCCTAAAAGTTACTAAACTACGGGATTATGTAGTAACCCAAGTAAAACAAAACACAACCCAAAGCCCACGTGGCGATAGACTTAGTGGTGTGGGTGATGAGGGAGGCGAGTTTACATTCGTGCTACAAGGTCTGAAAGAAACCAAAGAACCACCAAAAGAAGAGAAAAAATAGTTACTCATAAAATTTTGGTTCTTATAAAGTTATGGCGAGAATATGGTCTTTGGATAGCAAAAACACCTCACATAAGCTAAATTCGAGCCTTTTGCTTGGTATCTCCGTAACAGTTTTCTAAGAAGCAGCGTTTTCTTTTTGAGTAGCAGATGCCACTCAAAAAGAAAACTTCTGCATTTATAAGTATTGAAAACTTACCTATACAGCAAGCTAGTTTATACCAAAAATAGTATATCATAATTGCGATTTAAGTTTTTGATTGGTAATTACAAAATACTGATATTCAATATTTTACAGGTGTAAAACTGCTAATCCATTTAATTCTCGTTTCATATTAACAACTGATGCTATTTTTTTTTGTATTTTTGCGCTATACAAAAAGCGTAAATAGTACATGAGAGAATTAGTCTATAGCCTTATTTTCTGTTTTCTTTGTGCGTGTGTAAACACAAAGCAATGGAAAGCAGAACAATATTTGCTCGTTGACCCTATAGTAATAGGCAACAAAGTTGTGCCTGCTGAAAATTTTGCCTATATGCACCGACAAAAGCCTAACGGAAAAACATTTATCTTTTTCTCTAAGGTGGGTGCATATCAACGCGGTGAACGCAACCATAACCCCGAAAAAATACAAGGGCTTATAGATATTGCGGACGAAAAATGGAATAAGAAAATAAGGACGGCTATTGATATGGGCGATACGCAGCTATCAGAGCGTTATATCCGCAAACAAAAGAAAAAAGTAGGCAAGTTGAAACGCCAAAAAGAAGAGGGGAATTGGCTAATGCGCGTGGTAGGTGAGAAACCTGTTTTTTATGACTCTATCACTATTACGCGAACTGCCTACGAAATGAATAAACTATTGGCAACCAAAGGCTTTTTTCAGGGCGAAGTAACGTTTAGAACAGAAATTGTAAATCCAAAACGAAAACGTGCCATCTATGAAATAAAAGAAAATCTGCCTACTTTTCTTGGAGAAGTAACTTATGTTACATTCTCGCCTGCCATTGACTCCCTGATAAAAAAATATGAAACGGAAAAACTTCTAAAGAAAGACGATTATTATAATACTGCCAATATAGATGCTGAGCGCACACGCCTCGAACACCTATTGCGCACAAATGGGTATATGTTTTTCTCACGCCAATACATTAGTTTTGAAACCGATACCCTACATTTCAAAACATTTGCAAAATTTGATCATACGAATTATACAGACACGCAGCAAGACTCTATCCGAAAAATAAAACGCGAAGCTCCTTTGCGCGTTATTATAGAAAACCCGATGGTAGGCACACATAAAACCTATGAAATAGATGCTGTCTATATGCATCAAGTAGTGCCTAAACAAAAACACATAACTTCTGATACTATTATTTCAAAAAAAACAGGTATTCAATATATTTACATAGGCAAAACGCTTCGCCATGAATACCATGTATTGGACAAGCGCATTCACCTCCGCCCCAAACAGTTATATGATACTCAAAAAATTATAGACACGCAAAATGCCTTGAATTTGCTGGATATGTATAAGTTTGCCAATGTCAAAACGGACACGATAGGAGGCAAGCTACATGTTCATGTTTATACCAATCCCCTAGATCGTTTTCAACTTACTGATGAGTTGGGGCTAAATATGGCGCAAGGATTGCCAGGCCCTCTCGCTAATATTTCTTGGAAAAACCGTAATACTTTTGGTGGAGCTGAGATTTTCGAAACCTCCCTGCGCTTCTTGCTTGATGGGCAGGCAAGTACTACAGGGCAAGGAGCATACAGTAGCAATGAATTAGGAGGAACTATGTCTTTGAATTTCCCACGCATATTATTCCCAAGTCCTTTGATGCCGCGAAAATTGCGGGAAAACGTTTATGCATTTAACCCTATTACTAAACTTTCGATAGGCTACGGGTTTACACGCCGACCTGAATATACCCGTACAAATCTCGTGGCTTCGCTTGCCTACAAAGGGCAACTTAGGCGAGCCACTTATAACTTTACACTTTCTGAACTTAGCATTATCAATACCACGAGGCTTAGCGAGGCATTTAGGGATACCTTGTTAGCCTTGCAAAAACAAGGAAATCCCCTCATTAATAGTTTTGGACGCGCCCTTGTGAGTAGTACTTACTTTACCTATACTTTCAACAGTACTACCGACATCAAATCAAAAAAATCATTTTATTTTAGAATATTATTAGAAACGGGCGGAAATGTAATGCGCTTGTTGGATAAAGCTTTTTCTATACGCGCCAATGATAGCCTATTAACCCTGCCTTATTTTCAGTTTTGGCGTGTAAATCCTACTTTTCATTATTATATACCATTGAGCAAAAAGCGTTTGTGGGCTTTTCGTTTTAATACAGGCATAGCAATACCATACGGACATAGTAATGTACTACCCTTTGAAAAATACTTTTTTGCGGGTGGTGGAAGTAGCGTGCGTGCTTGGAAGCCTTTGAACTTGGGGCCTGGTAATACACAATTACGTACAAAAAAAGGGGATATAGTTGTAAGTAAAGATGAAATACCCAATTACTCTGCCGTGAAACCCGCTGAGTTATTGATTGAAGGCAATGCCGAATTTCGTTTTCCACTCTATCAAGGTTGGATTGAAGGAGCGAGTTTTCTAGATTTTGGCAATGTATGGATACTACGTGAGAATGCAGACTCACGAGGAGGTAGCTTTAGTTTGAAAAAAATTCATGAGCAATTAGCCATTGGTTCTGGCTTTGGTATTCGCATGAATTTGCCATTTATTTTGGTGCGAACTGATGTAGGCGTGAAAATACATGACCCTGGTCGTCCTGCTGAATTAAGATGGGTGCTTTGGGGGTATAAACCAACTGAGTACTTTAAACAAAAAATATTCAGATTCAACCTCGCTATAGGCTACCCGTTCTAAAGGCTATCCTTCTACATTTTTTTCTTCAAGGCATCTAATTCATTTTGGACTTGGATAGCCTTGAATGCGTTATCTAATGTTACCTCATCAAGCTCGTATTTTAGTTCGAGTTCATTGAGCGAAGCTTCCAAATTAAAGTCTGGTTTTATCACCAAGTTACTGATGTGGGAGGCAAGTGTCGGACCTACCCACATGGTTATAGCCGAGCCACGTGAGGCAAGCATAACCATACCTTCCAAGACAGTACGTTTAAATGTTTTAGTATGCATGAGGTTATAATGATAAGCGTTTTTGCGAAAAAGATACGCTGATATAAGTAGTTTACTTTCAAACTATTATATAATAATAAAATTAAACTATAGAATAAAAAATGCGTGATTTATATAATATTTAGCAAAGGTAAAAAAAAAAGATGTCAAAATAGTGTTTTCCAAATATTATTTTGTTTATTTGCGCATCAAACTTTTTTTATACTATGAAAACTCTTAAAATTGACGCTATTGACAAGAAAATCCTGCATATCTTACAGGAAAATGCAAAAATAACCAACGCACAACTCTCTAAAGAAATAGGACTCTCGCCTGCCCCTACCTTAGAGCGTGTAAAAAAATTAGAAAACATGGGACTGATTAAAAGCTATCATGCCATGTTGGACACTGAAAAAGTAGGATTGGGCGTGAGCACTTTCGTACAAGTCTTTTTGCAAAGCCATAAAAAATCGGTTATTGATGCCTTCGTAGAGAAAATAAATACAATAGACAGCGTCATAGAATGCCATCATATTACAGGTTCATGCGACTTCCTCCTAAAAGTTATCGCGTCTGATATTCAAGCCTATCAAAAATTAATTCTTGAGCAAATCAGTGAGATTGAAGAAATTAGTAATATGCAATCTATGGTTATACTCTCCACGTTTAAAGATAAAAAAGTTTTACCTATACCTTAGAAATGAAAATTTAGTAAGATGACATACAGTAGCGTACCTTTTCAGGGTGTGCAATCTAAAAGAGTATGCTACAGAATCGAAGAAAATAACAAACTGTAAGGTTTAAAAGAGGATAACCTATTTTTGAATGTTGTCTATGCTCAATAGACCTTGACAAGCATTCAAAAAATCAAAAAACGGCAATATTTAGCCTTGCTTTGAATGCTCACGTGGTTTATAAACGCAGTTTTATAAAATTGGCTAAAAATTTGTAAAGCTATTGTGAAAGTCGTAAGTTTTTTTGAGTGATAGAACACCACTCAAAAAGAAAACTCACTGAAAGTCTAAAAGAAAAGATTTACTTTGTACACTGAAAATTATCAAATCCTATGTTCGGTTTCAAGCTCACCATTCGTAATAGCGTATTTCTGCAATTATTTGTTATTGCTGCCCTCATTACGGGCAACTACCTTGTGGTATTGCAGTATGACTTAGACCTCTCAGAAGTAGAGAAAACAGTGGATTTAGTAGATAGAAATGCTACTTATGCTCAACGAATAGTGCTTTATGCTAACTATATCGTGCAAGCAAACGAGTCCGAAAAAGAGAATAAAGATGATAAATCACGCCTTAATGATGCCATAGGGCGTTTTGAAGATATATTCCAAGTATTAAAAAAGGGGGGGCAAAGCCCCGAAAATAAAGCTATTATAACACCAATTCCTGCCGAACTAAATGCAGGCTTTTTTGGTTCGTATGAGCGTGAATGGGGCGAATATAGCAAGAACGCTAAAGAAATTGTAGAAAGAAATCTTTTCCTACCTGATAAATCTCAAAACCCTGTAGTATTAGATGCTTATCAACAAATTAAAAAAAGTAGCGAGCGACTGCTATTGCTCAATAGCAATTTGGGAAAAGCATATCTTGACTATTTTGACCGCAAGCAAGACCGCCGTGATTGGGTGTTATTTATCATTTACATCATTAATATGGTGCTTATCGTACTTATGGTTGTATATATCATGTATAATGTGGTACGCCCTATTTCAAAACTAAATGAAATAGAAAGCATTGTAAGAGATGGAAACTTTGCACGTGATATTGACTACAAACGCGAGGACGAGCTTGGCAAAGTGGCAGGCTCTATCAACAAACTTTTTGGAAACCTCCGCAATGCTTCTGATTTTATCCGCTCTATAGGGGAAGGCAAGCTCGATACAGCCGCCCTAAAACTTACCGAGAATAAAGAAGCACAAAGCGATAGACTTGGCACAGCACTGTTAGATATGCGCGACAAAATGAGCCATGTCGCAGAGGCTGACCGACAACGCAACTGGGCGGCAGAAGGAGTGGCAAAGTTTGCTGATATTTTTAGAACCTCCAATCAATCAGATGATTTTACCTATATTATCATTTCGAATTTAGTAAAATACTTAAACTCGAATCAAGGCGGATTATTTATCGTAAATGATGCCGAAAAAGAAGATATTTATTTGGAGTTGGTAGCTTCTTATGCCTACGAAAAACGCAAGTTTCTAACCAAACGCATAGAGTGTAGCGAAGGACTTGTGGGCGAAGCGTACCGAGAAGGTGCTACTATTTATATGACTGATGTTCCCAAAGATTATGTAAATATTACTTCTGGGTTAGGCGACTCTACGCCGCGTAGCGTGTTGCTTGTGCCTTTAAAGTTGAACGAGGATATTTATGGCGTGGTTGAACTTGCGGCTTTTAGCGAGTTTGAACCCTATCAAATAGAATTCGTAGAAAAGTTAGGGGAAAGTATTGCCTCTACATTTGCCTCTGTAAAAAATGC